>NZ_BAAGDE010000029.1:21243-71089 GCF_054660795.1 Mycobacterium sp. MUNTM1 | reverse complement strand
CCCGACCCCCGCCCGCCGTCCCGCCGTGTGCCGGGCCCCTCGGCGAGCGCGCCGACTGGTGGTGGTACGACCCCTTCCAACCCCAACCACCACCGACAACCAACTAGGTTGGCCGGCACCGGATCAAACCTGAAACATGTTGGAGGACCAAGGAATTCGTCTTAGCCCGAACCGAGTCCCGGCACGATCTCGCCGAGGCTGAACGTCACGGGCTGTTCGAGCTGTTCGTAGGTGCACGAGCGCGGTTCGCGGTCCGGACGCCACCGATTGAACTGCGCGGTATGACGAAATCGCCGGCCTTCCATGTGGTCGTAGCGCACCTCGACCACCCGCTCCGGCCGCAGCGGGACGAACGACAGATCCTTGCCGGCGTTCCAGCGCGAGAACTCGTTCTTACGCGGAGTCCGCTCGCCGGCTTCGTGCGCGGCCCAATTCCACGGGTGGTTCTCGAAATCGGTGACGAGCGGCTGTAATTCGTCGAACAGTCGCCGCCGCTCGGCCATCGGGAACGCACCGATCACGCCGACCGACGCGAGCTGGCCGTCATCCTGGTACAGACCCAACAGCAGCGAGCCGATCGCGCCGGCACCGGATTTGTGCACCCGGTAGCCGGCGACCACACAGTCGGCGGTCCGCTCGTGTTTGACCTTGAACATGATTCGCTTGTCCGGCTGGTAGGTGATGTCGAGCGGCTTGGCAATCACGCCGTCGAGGCCGGCGCCCTCGAATTCGTCGAACCAGCGCTGCGCGGTGCCCAGGTCGGTCGTCGCCGGCGTGACATGGATCGAGGGTCCCGAGCCCGCCAAGGCGTCGACCAGGGCGGCGCGCCGCTCGCTGAAGGGCCGTCGGATGTAGTCGTCGTCGCCGAGGGCGAGAAGGTCGAACGCGATGAAGGACGCCGGCGTCGTCTCGGCCAGCATCCGCACCCGCGAGTCGGCCGGGTGAATGCGTTGTTGCAGCGCCTCGAAATCCAGCCCGTTGTCGGTGGCGATGACGATCTCGCCGTCGATTACGCAGCGCTCCGGCAGCTCGGCTTTGACAGCGGCGACCAGCTCGGGGAAATAGCGCGTCATCGGGCGTTCGTTGCGGCTGCCGAGCTCGACCTCGTCGTGGTCGTGGAAACAGATCGACCTGAAGCCGTCCCACTTGGGCTCATACGACGAATCAGGGGGAATTGAGCGCACCGACTTCGCCAGCATCGGCGACACCGGCGGCATGACAGGGAGGTCCATAGCCCGATTGTGCTGGAATCAAAGGTATGGCTGCTGCAGAAGAGCTCGACGTCGACGGCATTGCGGTGCGCCTGACCAATCCGGACAAGGTGTATTTCCCCAAATTGGGGTCAAAGGGGACCAAGCGACACCTGGTGGACTACTACCGCGCCGTCGCGGGCGGTCCGATGCTCGACACGCTGCGCGACCGGCCCACCCACCTGCAGCGCTTCCCGGACGGGATCGACGGCGAGGAGATCTACCAGAAGCGGATCCCGCAGCACCATCCCGACCACCTGCACACGTGCCAGGTGACGTTCCCGTCCGGGCGGACGGCCGACGCGCTGAAGGTGACGCACCCGGCGGCGGTCGTGTGGGCGGCACAGATGGGCACCGTCACCTTGCACCCGTGGCAGGTGCGCTGTCCGGATACAAACCATCCCGACGAATTGCGCATCGATCTGGACCCGCAGCCCGGTGTCGCGTTCGAGCAGGCGCGCACCGTCGCGGTCGAGGTGTTGCGGCCGCTGCTCGACGAGCTCGGCCTGGTCGGATATCCGAAGACCTCGGGTGGGCGCGGGATCCACGTCTTTCTGCGGATCGCCGGCGACTGGGATTTCATCGAGGTGCGCCGCGCCGGCATCGCCTTGGCGCGTGAGGTCGAGCGCCGAGCGCCCGACCTCGTCACCACGTCCTGGTGGAAGGAAGAGCGCGGCGAACGCATTTTCATCGACTTCAACCAAAACGCCCGGGACCGCACCATGGCGTCGGCGTATTCGGTGCGGAGCACCCCGATCGCGACGGTCTCGATGCCACTGACGTGGGAAGAGCTGGGCGACGCCGAGCCGGACGACTACACCATGGCAACCGTGCCCAATCTGGTCCGAGACCGAGAAGACCCCTGGGCCGCAATGGATGATGCGATCCAATCGATCGGTTCCCTACTGGAAATGGCCGAGGCCGACGAGGAGCGCGGGCTGGGGGATATGCCGTATCCGCCGAACTATCCGAAAATGCCGGGCGAGCCCAAACGCGTTCAGCCCAGCCGGGATCGAGATCTCAAAAGCGGCAAGGGCTAGCCGGAATTCGTCGACCGATCGGGGATCGGACCCGCGGGGAAGTGATTCTCTTGCGCCGCAGTGGCTTAAGTCGATTTGTCACAGTGACAATCGGGGGTTATCGGGCCGGCTGCAGCGGCGGATTCACACCACGCGAATCCCCCCGCCCGAACCGCCGAGGTGTCGGGGCCAACCGCTTTTCAGCATTGCTGCGCTGAGGCGACTTAGCTTACCGCTAACCCCCTCACACGGTCAGCAAGCAATTCGCGTGAAGCGTGCGCACGGCCCGAACGTGCGCACGCCCCCGCGTGGTTCGAGTGCCGACGTTGTCCCGAGGCGACCGGGAATCCGCCGGCGGACCCGCAAAAGCCTTGAAAACCAACTGTTTTCACGGCACTGGGCGCTGGCCGATGCTCGCCGTGCGAGGACTGGCACCCAATGTCGTCAGGGGGAGCGCTCAATAAGCGCGAATAGCGCCGTACCGAGTATGGGTGCGAGTAACTGAGAACCTGCCGGTTGCCCGGCATACCTACATGGTGCAGGTCAGATTAGGTCCGCAGTCGATTGTGATCGGCGTTGTGCAGCCGGAAGCCGTGAGGGCGGTGAAGGTGAGGAGAAGACCAAGAACAACTTTGTATTTCAGACCAGACATGACCACTCCGTTCGTAGGAGAAATCTTTCGCCCGAGAGTAGGGATATTACGCGTTGAGCCCTCGGATGAGTATGGGAATGAGTAATTTCCGGCCAATTACGTCACCTGACTGAAAGCCGGCAAGTGACAATCGCCCGAATTGGAATCGTCGCGACAGTGTTGGCCCGCACAAGCACGCGAAAAGTGGGTCTTACTGCACCGCGGGACGAGTACTTTGCGGCTGCCTAACTTGCATTTGGTGAGAATGCGGACCAACTTAAACGCCTTGTCCTGAAACAGGATGCGAGCTTGTTAGATGGCATTAAAGCCAACTTCCGGTACGAAATCATGGGTTTCCTTAAACTGTCAGTACGAGATTGCCCTGTGCAAATGCAAAGCTGTGGCCGGATCACGCGTCAACGAGACCGACAAAAGTAGGCTCAGTGGCTATGGCGGTGGCGGCGCGGGTGGGTTCCGTGGTATTCGCATTGCTGCTCTTGGCAATTCCCGGCCCGCCGGCCGGCGCGGAGCCGGCCGCACCCGACGCAAACCCGTCGGGCGCACGAATGGTCGGCTGGGACACCTACCGCCGATTGGACCGATTGCCTTATTTGAATCCCGGTTCGCAGACTCTGCAGGTGTCGAGCTTTGACCGCAGTGGCGGGGATTTCGACATGTCCACCGGCAATCGCAACGGCAGTGGCGGGTGCCTGGCACCCGGGGGCGCGGGCTGTGTCATCGCGGAGGATCACGGTGCCGGAGAAATCGATTCGATCTGGCTGACCCGCGATGGCGGCAATGTCCGCGCCCTCGGAAACATCCGCATCGAGCTGGACGGGCAGGCCGTTGTCGACACACCGCTGCAATCGTTGGTCGACGGCGAATTGGGGGCCCCGTTCGCATGGCCGCTGGTGGCCAACGCCGCACAATCGCCGGGCGGCGTTTACATCAAGGTGCCGATGCCCTACCGGCGCTCGATGCGGGTCAGCGTCACATCGCATTTGGAGTACTACCACGTCGACTATCGGCAATTTCCCGATGGCGACGGGGTGAGCACGTTCTCACCATCCGACCGCGCGCTCGATGTGCTGGACACGCTCAAGTCCGCCGGTGTGGTCGACCCGAAACCGGCGGCAGCCGGTGCGGCCCACAGCACTCGGGTCAACGACCTTCCCGCCGGTGCCGCGCAAACCATCGCCGAATCGACTGGCTCAGCCAGCATCTCGGAGCTGCGGCTACAGCTGCCCGAACCGGCGGCGGGAGAACTGGGCGGACTGCGGCTGCTGATTGAGTTCGACGGCCGAACCATGGTCGACTCGCCGCTCGGGGAATTCTTCGGTGCCGGGCTCGGCGCTAACCCCGTGCGATCGTTGATGTTCGGGACCGGCGTCCAACCCGATGGATCGCTGGTGTTATGCGATTGGTGGCCAATGCCTTTCGCGCAGTCGACCCGCGTCACGCTCGTCAACACGGGGGCGGGCCCGGTGACGGGGATGGTCAGCGACGTCGTCACCGCACCCGACGCCCAATGGGCGCCCGCGCTGACCAGCGGCCGCGCCGGCTACTTCACCGCGCGCTCGCACGCCGGACCGACTGCCGCGGGCCAGGACTGGGTGTTCGCCGACGAAGCGGGACGCGGCAAATTCGTCGGCGTCAGTCACACCATCCGCGGCTATCGCACCAAGACGGCGTTCAGCGATGACGCCCCATACTTTCTCGAAGGCGCCGAGCGGGTCTACACCGACGGCGCCGCGTCCCCGCAGTGGTACGGCACCGGCACCGAGGACCTCTACGAGGGCGGCTGGTACTTCAAGAACGGCACCCACTTCAGCGACCCACTCAACGGCCAACCCGATCAGCGCACCGCCACGGGCGGCTGCGCCGACTACTGCGTCGCCGTGTACCGGATCATGCTGGCCGACGCGATCGGCTACCACTCCGGGATCCGATTCGGCATCGAGCACGGGAAAAGGAACATGGTCCAACCCGACTACAGCTCAACCGCATTCCTCTACACGCAGCCCGACGCCGGCATCACCGACGGCGACGACGTCAACCCCACCGATCCGGTCAATCGAGTCCTGCACGGCTACACCGATTCCGACGCGACCGAGCAGCTGCTGGTCAGCGAATACGAGGGCACTCAGGACACCCTGCCGGTGGCCGGCTCGGTCCGTACCACCCAGGGCGCGATCGCCTTTCACGTTCAGATCGATCCGGACAACCACGGCGTCCTGCTGCGGCGCACCTCGGATCAAGCGAGCGGATTGCAATCGGCGGACGTCGCCGTCGACGGCGTGCCGACGGGCAACTGGCTAGAGCCGCGCAGCAACACCTTTCACCGGTGGCTGGACGACACCTACCTGGTGCCGGAGTCGGCGACCGCGGGCAAGGCGCAGGTGACCGTCACCCTGACGCCCACCGCCGACTCACCGCCCTGGACCGCCAGCCGCTACCACGTCGACACACTGACGGGGCCCCCTGGCTAGGGAGCGATTGGTGGCCAGCCCGATGAGTGCGCCTGCCACACCACCGGCCGGCGCCATCAGCGAAGGCCCGGCGAGCAACAGGTAACCGAACGTGATCCCGGCCATGAGCAAAACCTGGTGCAGCGGTGTCCAGCCGGCCGCCGGCCGCATTCGAAACGACAATCCGATACCGAGCAGCAACGCCACCACGTGTCCGACGGCGGTGAAGTCGGCACTCGCGGCCGCCACCACCGCGGTACCCAGCCACCAGCCCGCCCAGACCCCGCGCCAGCGCGCCGGGATGGCCGCCGTGAACGCGCCGAGCACGCACACCGCGCCGTAACTGATCCCCACGTCGCTGGCGCGCGCGACCGAGGCCGGCAACATCCCCGTCTCGATCGCCGCGACCAGACCGACCGCGACGATCACCGTGGCGCCGATGTGGCCGACGGCGAACGTGACGAGCAGACCCCGGCCGCACCACATGAGTTCACCCAGGGCCAGCAGGCAGACCAGCCCGGGCAGCCAGAAGAACAGGTCGCCGCCGTCGTTGATGAATGCGCTCCCGATCAAGGTGCCCAAATGTCCGCGCCCAAGGTTGTGGACGTTGGTGCTCATCCGGCTTACGGCGAGCTGGCGCGCGTGCGGGCCCAGCGCCGCGAGGACGAGGTAGATAACGAGCAGGATGACCGCATAGCCGGCGGTGACTCGAACCGACGCCGCGCCGGGCACCGCGCGCAGCGGTGTCTGCGTCCAGCGCAGGGCGCCGTCGCGGGTGGCGGCGAAGGTCATGGTTCTACGATGCGGGTCCGGCGTCCTGCGTGCCTCGTTCTTAACGAAGCCTTCACACCCGTGCCGCAAATCTTCACGCATCGGACGGCCCCGTGACGTCGCTTTAGAGAGAGGTGATCGCCGCGACGGCCGCATCGGTGGTCACGATGGCCGCCGCGTAACCGGGCGTCGATCAGCAGAAGCCCGGTCGCCGCTATGCCACTCGCCATCGGACCATCATCTCTCGGTCGCCCCCATAACGAACGGGACATCGTCGGGAGCCGCGTGGCGGGCGGCCAGCAGCGTCCGAGCGGCCGCACCGATTGGAATACGCAGCGGCAGTTGGGGTTTCTCGGCCGCATCGACAACCTCGGCGGCGACCTGCTCGGGTGTGATCATGCCGTCGCGGGCGCCGCCGCCCCGCAGGATCGCGGCGTAGGGATCGTCGGGCAGCGTGTAGGTGGTCACGTCGTCCAGGGCCCCGGAGCTCACCGCGCCGGGCTGCAGCAGGGCGGCCTGAACACCATGTGGCGCAACCTCGATCGCCAGCGACTCGACCAGGGCCTCCAGCGCCCACTTCGTCGCAGCGTATGCAGCCCCGGGTGGCAATACGACGCGTCCCAGGACGCTGGACATGAACAGCAGTTTCCCGTCGCCCCGCGACCTCATCTGCGGCAGAACGGCCTGGGCCACACGGATCGCCCCGATGGTGTTGAGGTCGAGCAGCCGCCGCAGCTCGGCCAGCGGGGTGGCCTCCACGGCCGCATAGAAGATGACTCCCGCATTGGCCACGACGATGTCGATGTCGCCGGCGGCCGCAACGGCCGCGTTGACGCTGGCGTCATCGGTGACGTCGAGGACCAGCCGCTGGCTGACGTCGAGGTCCGCCAGGGTACGGGGATCACGGGCGGTGGCCACGACGCGGTGGCCGCGGCCGGTGAATTCGGTGGCGATGGCGCGCCCGATGCCGCGGTTGGCCCCGGTGATGAGAACGGAAGACATGGTGGCTCAATCCCTTCGGTGTTGTTTGCCGTAGCCGTTGTACGTCCGGCCGGGCCGTTCGAAGACCAGCAGCGTGCTGGTTGCGGTCGCAACCAGCGCTCCCGACGCGTCGGTGGCCTTGGCTTCGGTGAACCCGATCCGCGATCCCGCCTTGACGACGGTGCCCACCGCGGTCAGCGGACCGCTGGCCACGGTGATGGCCTTCAGGTAATTGACCTTGATTTCCACCGACGTGTAGCCGACGCCGTCGGCGAGCGTGGTGTGCAGCGCGCAGCCGGTGACCGTGTCCAGCAGGGTGCACACCGTGCCGCCGTGAACCGTTCCGAGCGGGTTGTACATGGACCCGTCGGGCGTGCAGGTGAAGGTGATGCGACCGTTCGCGACCTCGGTGACGCGCATCTGGATGAGCTCACCGATCGGCGGTGGCGGCAACCGGCCGTCGGCGACGGCGCGCCAGTAGGACAGGCCCGACATCGCGGCGGCGGTGGCCTGGGTGGCGATCGGGTCGTGCCAGGTGATCAGCCGCGACTGCTTGCCGCCCCAGCCCGCGATGGCGGCTCGGTCGGCGCGAGTGTCCTGCGGATCAACCATCGCGTCCCCTCCGATGAAAACTGATCGGTTTACTTTGATAGGGCCAAGCTAGCAATAAGTTCACGATTTGTAAACCGACCGGTGTACTATCGCGACATGAGTCCAGCCGCAGCGCAGCCACGTCCGGCCGCCGGCCGCGGCGCGCGCGAACGCATCGAGCGCGCGGCGGCCCGGCTCTTCTACCGCAACGGCATCCACGCGACCGGCGTCGAACTCATCGCGCACGAGGCCGGTGTCTCCAAACGAACGCTGTATCAACACTTCGCGAGCAAGAACGAGCTCGTCGACAACTACCTGCGCAACATCGAGGCCCGCGGCGGAGCGCCTACCGAGAAGCGCCTCGACGACACCGCGCTTCCCGCCCGCGAGCGCCTGTTGGCGATCTTCGATCTGCGCCAATCGGACGTCGTGCGCGGCTGCCCCTTTCACAACGCAGCCGTGGAGTCGGCCGGTTCGCTGGCCACGACCGACGAGATCGTGCGGACCCACAAGCGGGATTTCACGGGCCGCCTCATCGCCGTCGCCCGCGAGGCCGGTGCCGCCGATCCGCATCTGCTCGGCCAGCAATTGGCCGTGCTCTTCGAGGGCGCCACCGCGATGGCCACGTCGCTGAATGACACCGCGCCCGTCGTCCATGCCCGCGCCGCCGCGGCGACGCTGATCGAGGGCGCCCTGCGGTCTTGACGGACTCGTCGGGATGCTGCTAGACATGGCCTGCGCCACACTTTTGGGCGATCGCCCAAAGTCGATGGGTGGAGGATGCATGGGTCGGATGGATGACAAGGTCGCATTCGTGACCGGTGCGGCACGGGGGCAGGGCAGGAGTCACGCCGTCCGGCTCGCGCAGGAGGGTGCCGACATCATCGCGCTCGACATCTGCCGTGGATTCGACGGCTCGCCGGCCCCCGCCGCGACGCCGGAAGACCTCGACATCACCGCGGGCATGGTCAAAGACGCCGGAGCTCGCGTCGTGACCGCCGAAGTAGACGTGCGGGACTACGACGCGTTGAAGGCGGCGGTCGACGGCGGCGTCGAGCAGCTGGGGCGGCTGGACGTCATCGTCGCCAACGCGGGCATCGGCACGATGACCGGCCAGCTGCACAAGACCGACGAGGCGCTGTGGCAGGAGATGATCGACGTCAACCTCAGCGGGGTGTGGAAGACGGTCAAAGCCGGTGTCCCGCACATGCTGAGCGGTGACCGTGGCGGTTCGATCGTCTTGACCTCGTCGGTCGCGGGTAAGAAGGCCTACTTGCACACCGGCCACTACACGTCGGCCAAGCACGGTGTGATCGGGCTGATGCGCGCGTTCGCAGTTGAGTTGGGCCACAAGATGATCCGGGTCAACGCCGTGCTGCCGACCCATGTGAACACGCCGCTGCTGATCAACGAGGGCACCTTTCACGCCTTCCGCCCCGATCTGGAGAACCCGGGGCCGGACGACCTCGCGCCGATCTGCCAAACCTTCCACACGCTGCCGATCCCGTGGGTCACCGCCCAGGACATCAGCAATGCCGTGTTGTTCCTGGCCTCCGACGAAGCGCGGTACATCACCGGCGTGGCGCTGCCGGTGGATGCCGGCAGCTGTCTGAAGTAAAGGAAAGCATCGATGACCGTCACCAACGACACCGACGTCTACTACGACCCCTACGACGTCAACATCAATGCCAACCCCTACCCGATCTACGCGCGGCTGCGCGAAGAGGCGCCGATCTACTACAACGAACGTTACGACTTCTGGGCCCTGTCAAGGCATTCCGACGTCGAGCACGGACTGGCCAACTGGGAGACCTTCTCCAACCGGCGAAGCGACATCCTTGAGCTGGTCCAGTCGAAATTCGACATGCCCGGCGGTGTCATGATGTTCCAGGACCCGCCGGAGCACTCCAGGCTGCGCGGCCTGATGTCGCGGGTGTTCACCCCCCGCCGGATGGCCGCACTCGAGGACCAGATTCGGCAATACTGCATACGCTGCCTGGACCCGCTGGTCGGTTCCGGTGGATTCGACATCATCGCCGAGCTGGCATCGATGATGCCGATGCGCGTGATCGGGATGCTGTTGGGAATCCCGGAGTCCGAACAGATCTCGGTGCGTGACGCCAATGACGCCAACCTGCGCACCAAGCCGGGCGCGCCGTTGAAGGTCGCCAACGCCGACTCGATCGCCGACGGCCGGATCTATGCCGACTACGTCGAATGGCGTTCCAAGAACCCGTCCGACGACCTGATGACGACGCTGCTCAACGTCGAATTCGACGACGAGAACGGGGTGCACCGCAAGCTGACCCGCAAAGAGGTGCTGCACTACACCCAGGTGGTCGCCGGGGCGGGCAACGAGACCACCGGCCGGCTGATCGGCTGGCTGGCCAAGGTGCTCGCTGAGCACCCCGACCAGCGCCGCGAGGTTTACGAGGACCGGTCACTGTTGACCCGCACCATCGACGAGACGTTGCGATTCGAACCCACCGGTCCCCACGTCGCGCGTTGGATGGCAAAGGATTTCGATTGCTACGGCACGACGGTCCCGGCCGGCAGCGCCATGCTGCTGCTGTTCGGCGCCGCCAACCGCGATCACCGCCGCTACACCGATCCGGACACCTACAACATCCGTCGCGACAACATCTCACACATCACCTTCGGGAAGGGTGTGCACTACTGCCTGGGCGCCAACCTGGCCCGTCTCGAGGGTCGCGTCGCGCTGGACGAGATCCTCAACCGCTGGCCCGAATGGGACATCGATTACGACACCGCGCAATTGGCGTCGACGTCGACCGTGCGCGGCTGGGAGCGGCTGCGGGTCGTGTTGCCCTGAGCGGCCGCCTCAGGGGGTTTTGCGTTTCTTCGGGGTGGGCATCTCGAACCGGTCCAGGAAACGGTTGACCAGCGCGACGGCCTCGTCGTGCCCGCCGCGCGTGCCGAGCCCCTGCTCGAGGATCAGGGTGCGGCCGATGGAGGCGATCACCACCGCCAGGGCCGCCGGCGGGAATTCATCGGTATCGAGCTCGTGTTCGCGAACGATGAAGTTCAGCGCGGTGATCTGCTGTTCGCGCCAGCGTTCCGACCATGCCGAGATTTCGGCGCGAATCTCCTTGCGGTGGTTGGCAAGTCCCATGAATTCCAGCAGCAGCCGGGTGTCCTTGGGCGCGGTGAGCGTATCCCAGAAGGCGTGCAGCGGGCGGTCGGAGGCCAGCGCCTGCTGCTGACGCTCGAGGTAGACGGCGGCGCCGCTGCGGAAGACGGCCAGATACAGCTCGTCCATCGTGGGGAAGTAGTAGTGCACCAGTGCCGGTTTGACGCCGGCCTTGGCGGCCACCCGCCGCGACGTGGCGGCGGCGTAGCCCTCCTCGACCATGATCTGACTCGTCGCCGCCACCAGCATGTCGCGCGTGGTCGAGTCACGCGCCTTCGGTCGCTGGGATGCGGTCACAGTCTGGTCTTATCACAGGCCGCGTCAGGGGACCGGTTCGGCAACCATGTCGAAGAACGCGGCGCCGGAATCCGGGATGCGGTTCTGCTTGAACACGTTGACGGCGTAGGAGACCAGGATCATCGAATAGAGCAGGTGCAGCAGCCTGGTCGCATCATCCGGCAAGGTGTTGATGTCGTGCTCATTCAGGTACGCGATCGCCTCCTCGGCGCGGGGGGCGATGGCGTCGTAGAACCTGACGAGATCGTCGTACGGCTTGGTCAGCCGCGCCTCGTAGCGCTGCGCCCGGGTCGGCAAGGCCCAATCGGCGACGAACGGTTCGAGATCGGCGAACTGCTGCGGCAGTGTCATCGGCGTCGCTCCTCAGACCGGTGCGCGTCCACGGTGTCGCGAATCACGGTGTGGAACTGGCGGATCAGCAACTCCTGATCGCTGAGGTGAAAAGTGTTCTGCGCTCGGGTCTTCAGTGCCGAATGCGTGGCCTCGATCGTGTTCACGTCCTGCATCGCGAACTCGATCGTGCTGTCGACCACCAGTTCCTGCGCGAGTCGGTCGGCGGCGTTGGCCGGTGGCACGAAGTACATGTCGATCTCGTAGATGTGCGAGTCGACGGTCTCGGGCCAGTACGTGTAGGTGATGTAGTACCCGCGCGCCCAGATCTGGATCGAGATGTTCGGGAAGACCCAGAACTGGTCGTTGCCCCACGAGGCGATCTCGCCGCGGTTGAGGAAGTCCGGTTGCGATCCGTCCAAGCCCAAGTCGGGCACGTCGTCGGGCCCGAACAGCCCGGCGCGGAACAGCTTGTAGACCCAGCGCTGGTCCTGGCGGGCCGGACCCGCGGTGCCCGGTTCGCGCGGTGGCAGCGGGGGCGGGCCGGGAACCGAGGTGAGCATGTGCGGCCGGAACAGTTCGTAGTGGTAGGAGTCGACGGGCGGCACCATCTTCTCGGCCTTGGCGACATCGGGATCGATGAAGCGACCGTGCACATACGGCGGGTGGTACCACTCGCAGACCGAGTCGACGGCCAGCTTCCAGTTCCCGTTGATGCGGGTGGAAAAGCCGTAGTGCTGCGTCATCTTGTCGAAGGGATAGGCCTCGATGCCCAGCAATCCGTCGCCGAGGAAGCTGCGCAGCGGCACCGGATCGTCGGCGAGGTTGACGAAGATGAACCCCGCCCAGACCTCGCAATGCACCGGCGGCATCCGCAGCGTGCTCTTGTCGAGGTCGAAGAACTCGCCCTCGTTGGTGATGTGGTTGACCTTGCCGTCCAGGCCGTAGCGCCAGCCGTGGTATTTGCACGCGAAGGCGCGACAGGTGCCCGACGATTCCCGCGCCGGGTGCTCCTGCCAGACGACCTTGTTGCCCCGGTGCGCGCACACGTTGTGGAAGGCGTGCACGGCGTCGTCGCGGTCGCGGGCGATCACGATCGAGGCGAGCCGCCCGGGCAGATCACGGGTGAAGTACGACCCTTTGCGGGGTAGGCGCTCAATCCGCCCGACGCACAACCAGTTTCGTTCGAAGACCGCCTTGCGCTCGGCGGTGAAGAATTCCTCGGAGATCGAGTCCTCATAGCTGACGGGCGCGGTCCCCAGTTCGGGATAGTCGGTGGTGAACTTGCCCCGCCCGGTCGACAGGCGCTGCTGGATGCTGGTCACGAGGGGACTCCTTCGCTGCGTTGCCCACCGTTGGCCCAGGGCTGCTGGTCCCAGGCCCGGTCCAGCGGTGCCATCTCGCCGCCGAACGGGAAGAAGGCGCGCTGCGCGTAGGTTTCCCGGGCGAGGCCGTGGCCGAGCTCGTCGATGAAGGCCCGCTTGAGCGGGTTGGTGAACAACTGGCGCGAATAGCGCAGCGTCAGCGGTGGACGCTTGACCAGTTCGCGGGCGATTTCCCAAGCCCTGTCCAGCAATTGGTCCTTGGGCAGCACCTCGTTGACGACACCCCATTCCTTGGCCTCCTGCGCGCCGAGCTTCATGCCGGTCAACAGGAAGTAGCGGGCGCGGGTGTGGCCGGCCAGGAAGCTCCAGATGACGTGCTGGCCGTCGCCGGGCACCTGGCCGCGAGGGAAGTGGGAGGCGTCCTGGAAATAGGCGTCTTCGGACGCCAGGACGATGTCGCCCATCAGCGCCACCTCGGAGTGGATGTTGCACGGTCCGTTAACGGCGCTGATCATCGGGACGTCGACGTCGAGCACGTTGGTGATCAAGTGCCGCGCGTACCAAGCCTTTTCGTCGAGCTTGAGCAGGCCGCGGGTGCCGGGCATCAACAGGTACTCGGGTTTGTCCACCAGCTCACCGTTGGGTAACCGGCCCCAGTTGGCGTTGTAGTTCTCGCCGGTGCCGGTGTGGATCAGGACCTTGATCTCGCGGTCTCCGGCGATGTCGGCGAACGCATCCGACATGTCGTCGTGTGCGCGCCAGTCCCATACCAGGCTGCCGCCGTTGGTGTGGCACTGCATGAACAATATTCCGTCGTCGGTGAGTTCGAACCGGTAGTTCGCGTACCGATCGTGATATTCGCTGTACCTGGTTCGTTTTGCCATTGAGCAGTCTCATTCCGCGAAAAACCGTCAGCCAGCTGGTTTGAGCGATCGCCCAAACCGCGTAGCTGACATGTTTGCACCTGGGGTCGCGGCGGTCAAGGCTCACCGTCCGTGCAGGCGGGCCACCACCGGAGCGAAGGAGTCGATCTGTGCCTGCTGCACCGTGACGTAGTTGACGCCCAGGGTCTCCCGGCGTGAATGCAGCGTCTCGGCAACGTGTTCCGCCGAACCGATCAGCACATTTGGATGATCGCGCAATAGATCGGCGGCGATGCCCGTCGATGTCGCCAGCCTCGCCAGCACGGCCTCGGGGTCATCGGTGATTTCGGTGAAGTACGGCGAGCTTTCGACGTCCAGCCCGCCGAAGCGCTCGCCCGCGGCGGCTCGTACGAAGCCGATCCGGCGCTGCGCCACCGCCTGTGGGTCCAGACCGTCGGGGTCGCGCGCCACAAACGGCACGCTCGAGATGCTGACGATGTCGGCCTCGCGGCCGGCCAGCGTGAGGACGCGCTGTCCGCCCCCGCCGATCATGATCGGCGGATGGGGCTGTTGCACCGGCCGCGGCCGCCCCGCATAACCGCGCACCTCGACCAACTCGCCCGAATAGTCCAGTTCTTCGCCCTGCCAGTGGGCCTTGACGAGCGAGACCACCTCGGCCAGCTTGGCGATGCGCCGGCCCGGCCGGTCGAACGCGAGCCCCATCGCGGCGTACTCGACTCCGCTCCATCCGGCACCAATGCCGAATTCGAGACGCCCGTCGGAGAGCAGATCGAGCGTCGCCGCTTCCTTGGCCAACACCGCGGGCACGTGGTAGTCGATGCAGAAGACGCGGCAACCGATGCGCAAGGTCTCGGTCCACACGGCCGCCGCCGCCATCGCCGCGATGGGCGCCAGGTCTTGACGCGGGGTCCGCGCTTCTCGCTGCGCCGGCCCCGGACCCAGATAGTGATCCGCGAGGAAAAGCGTTGTGTATCCGAGATCTTCGACGCGACGAACGGTATCGCGCCACTCTCGTGACCCGGCGGCATTGGTGGCCTGCACTCCGAAACGAAACGGGGGTCTGTCCATCAACGGACCCTAAGTGGGCCCCTGAGCGGAATCAAGGAGAAGTCGACAACTCGCGCTTGACCGCGGGCGAGGCCGGGTGATAGGCATGTGAAGCCCATTTGGGCGGTCGCTCAGGAAGTTGAGGTGTTGCTCGCGTGAAAACGGCGGTCGTAACCGGCGGCGCTTCGGGGATCGGCCGTGCCGTCGCCGAGCGATTGCGCAGCGACGGATTCCGGGTAGCGGTCCTGGACCTGACTCCCACCGATGACGGCTTCGGCTATGGCGCCGATGTCACCGACCGCGCGCAGGTCGATTCCGCGATAGCAAAGATTCGCGCGGCGTTCGGCCCGATTCTGGTGCTGGTCAACGCCGCAGGCGTGGAGGGGTTCGGAAAGTTCTCCGACATGTCCTTCGAGGAATGGTCCAAGGTCATCGACGTGAACCTGCACGGCGTCTTCCACACCGTTCAGGCCGTGCTGCCCGACATGGTCGAGGCGGGATGGGGTCGGATCGTGAACATCTCGTCGTCCAGCACCCACTCCGGGCAGCCGTTCATGGCCCACTATGTCGCCGCGAAGTCCGCGGTGAACGGCCTGACCAAGTCGCTGGCCCTCGAGTACGGCCCGGCCGGCATCACGGTCAACGCGGTGCCGCCGGGCTTCGTCGACACCCCGATGCTGCGCAGTGCCGAGCGGCGGCACCTGCTCGGTGGCACCGTGGAGGATCACATCGCGCGCACCCCGGTACGTCGGGTCGGCAAGCCGGAGGACATCGCCGCGGCGTGCGCCTTCTTCGTCTCCGAGGAAGCCGGCTACATCACCGGCCAGATACTCGGGGTCAACGGCGGACGCAACACTTGACCGCCGAACACGCACAGCCCCAAGGAGATTGATGTACGAGAGGGACCAGCTCTTCATCGATGGGGAATGGACGGCGCCGGCCTCGGGACGCGGCAGCGTCATCTCGGTGGTCTCCCCGCACAGCGAGGCGGTGATCGGCCACGCCGTCGCCGCGGGACCCGAGGATGTGAACCGCGCCGTCGACGCGGCGCGCACGGCGCTCGACGCCGGGCCGTGGCCCCGGATGCAGCCGGCGGAACGAATCGAGGCGCTCACCCGCCTGGCCGGCATCTACAAGGACCGGCGGGCCGACATGGCCGCGCTGATCTCGGCGGAGATCGGCGCCCCCATCACCTTCGCCAAGATGGCGCAGGTTCGCCTGCCGCTGACCATGATCTCGGCGTTCTGCGGCATGGGGGCGAATTACCAGTGGCGACAGGATCGTCCGGGCCTGTACGGCAAGGACATTCGCATCGTCAAGCAACCGGTCGGCGTGGTCGCCGCGGTGGTGCCGTGGAACATGCCGCAGTTCCTCACGATGTGCAAGATCGTGCCGGCGCTGTTGGCCGGGTGCTCGGTGGTGCTCAAGCCGGCCCCCGAATCCGTGCTCGACGCCCAGCTGCTCGCCGAACTCGTTGCAGCAGCGGGCTTTCCGCCCGGCGTGCTGAACGTGGTGCCCGGCGGCCGCGACGTCGGTGAACTGTTGGTGGGCCACGCGGGCGTTGACAAGGTCTCGTTCACCGGGTCCACCGCCGCCGGGCGGCAGGTCGCGATGACGTGCGCCCAGGGGCTGACACAGGTGAGCCTGGAACTGGGCGGCAAATCGGCCGCCGTGGTGCTCGACGACGCCGACCCCGCCGCGACCGCCACCGCGATTCAGATGGCCAGCCTCGCCAACAGCGGTCAGGTATGTAATGCGCTGAGCCGGATCCTGGTGCCCGAGGGCCGTAAGAACGAGTTCGTCGACGCGCTGGCGGCGGGCATGCAGTCGATGACGGTGGGCGACCCCGCCGACCCCGACACCCAGATCGGCCCGTTGGTGGCGCGCCGCCAGCAGGAGCGGGTCCGCGGCTACATCGAGTCTGGTAAAACCGACGGCGCACGCCTGGTGACGGGCGGTAGCGAGATGCCCGACGGCCTCGAAACCGGTTGGTATGTAAGGCCGACGCTGTTCAGCGATGCCACCAATGAGATGCGGATCGCCCGCGAGGAGATCTTCGGTCCGGTGCTGACCGTCATCTCCTACCGCGACGAGGACGAGGCGGTCCGGATCGCCAACGACTCCGAGTACGGGCTGGCGGGATCGGTGTTCACCGCCGACGTCGAGCGCGGATACGGCGTGGCGGCCAGGGTGCGGTCGGGCACCTTCGGTGTCAACGAGGGTTACATCATGGATCCGGCGGCGCCGTTCGGCGGGGTCAAGAACAGCGGGTACGGCCGCGAGCTGGGCACCGAGGGGATCGACAGCTACACGGTCAGCCAATCCATTTCGACCGCGGCCTCGTGACATGCATGGGCGCCACCGCGTTTAAGTTTCTTAACTATCGGGGATAGGGGTGGGGCAACCCCTCCGGAGGTAAGGAACACGCGTGGCCCCCAGCTTCAAGGACGTTATCGAATCCAAGTACTTGCTGTTGACGACCTTCACCAAGGATGGCCGTCCGAAACCGACACCGATCTGGGGCGTGCCCGAGGGCGACGACACGCTGTTGGTGATCACCGATGACGGGTCGTGGAAAACCAAGCGCATCAACAACACTCCCCGGGTGACGATCGCCAAGAGCTCCGCGCTGGGCAAGCCGAAGAGCGAAGGGGTCGAAGCCGTCGCCCGGGTGCTACCGAAGTCCGAGACCCGCCGCGTCTACACCGCCGTCCTCAAGCGGTACTGGTACCACGCGCCGTGGTTCTATGTGCACTCGATCGTCCGCGGCGGCATCGACAAGGTGCACGTCGGGTTGGAGATCAAGCCCGCCGGCTGAGCCGCCCCCGGTCAGCCGCCCGCGGCGCGGATGGCCTCGAAGGTGTCCGCCACGGTCTCTTTGGGGTCCCGATAGGTGATGCCGAGGTCGCGTTCGCTCGGGGAATCGTCGGACGCCGGCATTTGCGTGTAGTACTGCATGCCAGCCCAGGTGAACGGCGTTTCGAAGGGCAGGAAACGGTTCGCCCGATCCAGCACCGCGCCCGCAACGCGCAGCGCGGTGTCCGGGATCGGGACGGCGACCATCGGTGTCCCGGCGACCTCGCCGAGCAGGTTGGCCAGGTCGGCCGCGGGCACCCGATGCCCGCCGGCTGTGTAGCGGCGCGGACCGCGTCCGGGCTCGAGCAGCGCCGCGTGCAGCGCGGCCAGGTCGCGGACGTCGACGATGAGCCACGCCGCGCTGCGGCCGGGGATCGCGTGCATCTGCACGGCCGCCCGCACCCCCTCGCCGGCCTCGCCGAATTGGTCGCCGACCGGCGGGCCGAGGACCATGCCCGGGTAGCTGATGTTGACCGGCGCACCCGCATCCTGCAGGCCGCGGGCATAGATCTCGACCTGCGCCTTGGACGTTCCGTATCCGTCCGCGCCGCCCACCACCGGCAGGTCCGCCGTCAGCGTCTGCAGATCCGGATGGAACAGCGCGGTGAAGCTGGACACGTGGACGATCGGGTCCAGGCCGAGCTCGACGGACTGACCCAGGACGTTCTGGGCGCCCTGCATGTTGGTGGCGAGCATCTCGGGCGTCTGGCGCGGGTCGGTGGCGACCAGCGCGGCGCTGTGCACCACCGCGTCGCAGCCCTGCAGCGCGTCGCGCACCGCGACGCGATCGACGATGTCCGCGACGGCGAAGTCCGAGACGTCGACGCCCAGCTTGGCGACGGTGGTCTGCAGCTTGTCGGGGTTGCGGACCAGGAACCTGACGGAGTGCCCGGCGTCGGAAATGGCCTTGGCGGTCCACCCGCCGACAAACCCCGTACCGCCCGTGATCAGAACCCGCATCGGCTCATTCTGCAAGACGGCAAAAACCTACAGGTGGCTGGAGGCGAAGTTGGCAGCCTGGTTTGTCATGCCGTTAACCGGATAGGACGTGTGCGCGGCGAAGTCGTTGGTGTCGGCGTTGCCGCAGACCGGGTCGCCTTGCGCGCACAGCTCGAGCGTCTTCGGCTGATACAGCGGCCCGATGGTCAGCGGGGGCGCGTTGTACTTCTGCAGGAACTGGCCCGACGGCGTGCCGAACAGCGTCACGGCTGCCACGTGCTTCGCGATGTCGGGCGGCATCGGCGGGGGCACCAGGGATGCCGGGACACCCGGGGGCACGGCGGCCGACGTGGTATAGCCCGCCACCGCGGCGCCCTGCGAGTAGCCGCCGAGCACCTCTTTGGTGTTGGGGCAGTTCGCCGCCATCGACTCGATGTGCGAACTGGCGTCGCGGATTCCGTCGATGACGGTCACGGGGAAGTCGGGACTCGAAAAGTCGGTGCTGGCAGGGTAATTGACTGGATAGACGGTCAGGGACCTGCCGCCGATCTGTGAGCGCAACGAGTCGATGAACGGCTGACCGATCCCACCGACGCCGGGCGGTTCGCCGGATCCTCGGGCGAAAACGACCTCGACGTCGGGGCACGGCTCGGCCGCCGCGGACGGAACGGGCGCGCTCGGGACGAACGAACCGAACGCCGCCGCAGCCGACAGCGCGGACACCGACAGTCCGCGCACCGACACGACGGCCAACGCCTTGCGAATGTTCATTACTTCTTGAAAGCGTCCTTCACCTTCTCGCCGGCGTCTTTCAACGCCGACTTCGCCTGATCGGCCCGGCCCTCATCCCTGGTCTCGGGGTCACCGGTGACCCTGCCGATGGCTTCTTTGGCCCGGCCCCCGACGTCCTCGATCTTGTTCTTCAGCTTGTCTTCGGCGCTCATGGCGTGCTGGCTACCCCTCAACTGGGATTAACAAAACCCCCGCCCTGTCATCATGGACCCGTGAGCACCGCAATCGTGGTGGCAGTCGTGGTGGGGTTGATGCTGCTCGGCATCGGCATCGTGGTCAATCAGCTGATGCGGCTGAGGCGCTATCTGGGCGACTCGCCCACCGAAGAACCCCCCGGTGCAAATCCGCAGCCACCCGAGCATTCCGGCTGATAGCTTCAAGCTCGTGAACGCTCGAGGCGTCGCGACGCGGTGACGCCGTCGACTTTGCTGGCCGCCGACGCTGGCTTGCCGCGCGGTGTGTCCGGTGCTGCCGACCCGCGTTTCGCGGGCGCCATCAGGGTGTTCTCACAGCTGTTTCCCGGGCGCCGGTTCGGCGGGGGAGCGCTGAGCGTCTACGTCGACGGGGTGCCCGTCGTGGACGTCTGGACCGGGTGGTCGGACCGGGCCGGCACACAGCGCTGGACCGCGGACACCGGCGCCATGGTGTTCTCGGCGACCAAGGGCGTCGCCTCGACCGTGATTCACCGGCTCGCCGACCGCGGCCTGCTGTCCTACGACGCGCCCGTCGCCGAATACTGGCCCGAGTTCGCCGCGAACGGGAAGGCCGAGATCACGGTCCGCGACGTCCTGCGGCACCGTTCCGGGTTGTCACACCTGCGCGGCGTCACCAAGGCGGACTTGATGGACCACCTGCTGATGGAGGAGCGCCTGGCGGCGGCGCGGGTCGATCACCTGCGCGGCGTGCAGGCCTACCACGCGCTCACCTACGGATGGTTGCTCTCCGGTCTGGCCAGGGCGGTGACCGGCAAAGGCATGCGCGAGCTGATCCGCCAGGAGGTGGCCCGTCCGCTCAACACCGACGGGTTGCATCTCGGCCGCCCGCCGGAAGGCTCGCCGACCACGGCGGCCCAAATCCTGATACCGCAGGGACGGCTGCGCGCACCGGTGCTCAACTTCATCGCACCGCGGGTGGCCGGTCTGCCGTTCTCCGGTGCGCTGGGCGCGATGTACTTCCCCGGCGTCATCTCCCTGATCAAGGGCGACACCCCGTTTTTGGACGGCGAGGTGCCCGCCGCCAACGGCGTGGTGACCGCGCGGGCACTGGCCAAGATGTTCGGCGCGCTGGCCAATGACGGCCGCATCGACGGAAAGAAGTTCGTGTCCGAGGATCTGGCGCACGGGCTGGCCGGGCAGGCACGCCGCAAGTGGCCCGACGCGAACATGGTGGTGCCCATGCCTTTTCACCTGGGCTATCACGAGTCGCCGGTTCCCGGTTTGCTGCGCGGTTTCGGTCACGTCGGCCTGGGCGGAACGCTCGGCTGGGCCGACCCCGAGACCGGCAGCTCCTTCGGATTCGTGCACAACCGGCTGCTGACCCCGCTGTTGTTCGACATGGGATCCTTTGCGGGCCTTGCCCGTCCGCTGCGCAATGCCATCGAGGCGGTCCGCGACCAGGGCCCGATCGCGGTGCCGGCGCTGGGTGCCCGCTACGCCAAACCCGCTCGGCGACGGGCGAATGTCCCGGACGCCGCGGCGTCGGGCGAGGGCTGAGCGTTCCGGCTACCCGACATACGCGTTGCCGCGCGGAAGTGTCAGCGGAAGATCGGCGTACGTGGCGATGCCCGGCGCCGCGGCGACGACGGCGGCGATCCCGTTGATGGCGGGTACCGCCGTCATGATGTGACCGAGGTCCATGAATTCCTCGAGCGTCGTGGCCTCGAAGTACGGCGGCGGCAGGAAGCCGACTTTGGTGGTGACCGTCGGCTGCCCGTCCACCTGGATGACCCAGCCGTCCTGCTCGATCTGCCAATCGGGTTCGAGCGTCTGCCCCTTTTTCCACCGCACGTTGAGGTCGATCAGGACCTTGCCGTTGACGATGCCCTGCCAGCTGATGTAGGTGCCCGCGACGTGCCCCGCGGGGATGGTCCACGACGCCATGACGAGATCCTCGGTGGTCTGGGCGAACTCGGCGACGCACTTCACCTCGTCGAGCTCGACCCCCAGCGCGTCGCCCACCAGGCGGACGGCCTCGCCGAAAATGGCCGTGCCCTTCGCGGCCATCGCCGGCAGGTCGGGGTGATCGATCGGCTGGCCGAAGCCGACCGGCTTCTCGGTCTCCGGGGAGTCGTAGAACGTGGTGTCGGCGGCCTCGTTGACGGAGACCTTGTCGATCCGGTTGCACACCATCGCCGACACGATGGCCAGCAGCTCCGCGAAGCCCGGGCTCACGCCGGACCCGAAGATCGTGGAGCCGCCCTTCTCGCAAGCCTCCAGGATCCGGTCGCGGCCCTCGCCCAGGTTGTGTCCGGTGATGAAGGACGCGGTGGTCACCACGTTGACGCCCGCGGACAGGATGCGGACCAGTTCGTCGACGTTGATCCACATCGGGTTGTAGACCACGCAGTCCGGCTTGAGAGCCAGCAACTCGTCGATGTCGTTGGTCGCCTTGATGCCGAGCGGCGGGAGCCCGACGAGTTCGCCGGCGTCGCGGCCCGTCTTCTCCGGTGACCAGGCGTAGCAGCCGACCAATTCCAGCGTGGGGTTGGTGACGATCGATTTCAGTGAGCTCTTGCCGACGTTTCCGGTGTTCCACTGAACGACGCGATAGGTGTTTGGCACTCGCTCAGCATAGGGAATGACCGGGGTTCTTAGTAGGCCTAATAGGCAGATTCTGACGCCAATATTTCGGCGAGGAACGCGTCCCGCGGCGGCAGGTCCAGCCGCGCGCGCGCCCACCGCCGCACGCGCTCCCGGGTCTCGGCGGATTCGGGCGTCTCGGCGCCCACGATCACCGACGTCGCCGACCAGTCGTGGCTCCACGCCGCCGACTCGGTGAGGGCGCGCCGCTGGCCGTCCTCGAGCGGAAACGTCGCGCGCCCGGCCGCGTCCAGGGTGCCGGTGCCGTCGATGTCCGCGGAACGCAGCCGCACCGCGATGCCGGTCGCCGGGTCCGGGCCGATGACGGCCGCCTGCACCACCGCGACCACCGTCGCCCCGCCGGCCTCGATGCTCCAGCCGACGGTGTTCTCGCCGGCGTCGAAGATCGCGGGTGGAACCCCGCTCCAGGCGATTGACGCGACGCCCCGGGCTATCGCGCCCGCGCCGCGCGGACCGGGGCCCGCGCCGGCAGCCAGCGCGTAGTCGTCGCGGCGATCGCTCGGCAACGTCAGGATTAGGCTCGAATCATCTATGGCCGCAATCAGTTCGGACCAGTCATCGCCGTCCGTGCCGACCTCGTCGGCGAGTTCGGCTCCCGCCCGCACCAGGTCAGCCACCCGCGAATCATCGCTGCCGACATGACTTTTCAACGCGGCTGCGTGCGGCGCAAGCAGCTGCGCCACATCGGAATCCAGCGTGTCGTCGGGGAAGAAGCTCTGCGCGCCGGCGGTCAGCAATGCGACCTCGACGTCGAGCAGCGCACGGTCCAGGCCGGCGATGCCGTCCTGCCTGCCGGCCGGCCACCACCGGCGCAACCAGTGTCCAGTGGCCAGCCTGCGCAGCGGGGCGACCGAACCGGGCACCAGATCGACCCCGGTGAGCTCGATGCTGTGCGGCCGGCCCACCGCGCCGTCCACGGCCGACACCACCGCGACATGTCCGGCCTCGCCGAGGACCCGCCACAACCAGTCCGCGCGTGAGACATCGGTGAACGTGATGTGCGGCGCCGCATCGTCGGGATCGTCCAGCGTCCAGGACAGCACCGCGCCGCTGACCTCCAGCAGCGCGGCCAGTGGCGTCGCGGCCGCGGTAACGACGGCGCCGGTGCTCCAAAGCCCGGAATCGGCAACCAGTCTCATCCGGCCACCTGCAATTCCAGCATCGCCTTGATCCGTTGCCGGTGGTCGAGGCTCACCGACCGCGCCACACCGTCGAGCAGCGCGCGCACCTCGTCGACGTCGGCACAGGGTTCCTGCCAGACATCGCGCCCGTGCAGCCGGGCCCACAGCCGGCTCAGGTAGGGCTGCGCGAAGGCGGCGAGGTCGTCGACCACCTGCCGTTGGCGCGGATGAATAGGGCCGTTCTCGGCCAGGTAGCGCCGGGCGTGCAAAACATACGCCTCCTTGCGAAGCCGCGCCTGGATCTGGGTGGCCAGGTCGTAGCGGCAGGAGGCGGCCGCATCCAGCGGCGCCAGCTGGATCGCGACCTCGATGCCGGCCACCAGCGTGGCCTGTTTGTCCTCGGCCAACAGCCCCCACGGCGCGCAGGCCCGGTCGACTTCTTCCGCACAGAGCAACGGGATTTCGGGCAACGCGTCGCGATCCAGGGCGCGCCGCAGGGTGGCCCGCACCCGGTCCACCACGCTGCGATCCAGCGGGCGATCGCCGTCCACGCTCCGGGAGATCGTTGGGGGGCGTTGCGGCGCAATCGAACTCAAACCCAACTCGACGAGCGACCATGGCAGCCGGGTGGTGTCGGTGCGGGCCAGCGCGCCCAAGTTGTACGGGGTGGGGTCGGTGATCATCGCCGACCACACCCGCTGACGTGCCGCCGCGGCGCCGTGGCTGCCGGCAGTGCCCAGGACGGTACCGAGCTCGGCCCGGAACGGATCGATGGCGGCCTCGCCGGCCCGCACGTCGCGCCAACTGCGTTCCAGCTGCTTGGCCAGCGTGGCAACGACTTTGGCGTCCGCGACATATCGATGCAGAACCTCTATCGCGGTGCGATCACGATCCCGGTGGATCTCGCCGAGCACCGCCGCCGCCGTCTGGTAATCCTGCGGCGACGGTGGGCCTTTCGTGACGGCGAGTTCGAAGCACACCGGAAAGTACAGTTCCTGTGCGTTCCCGGTGCGAATTCGCTGCCGGCGGCGCTCCAGTTTGAGAGCCTCGAACCAGGCTGCGGCCGAGCGTAATTCGGGACCGTTACCGACGATGAGGCCGTGCATCTCCGCGGCCGTCTCCGCAGCCACGACCGGGGCGGAATACGCGGGGTTGGACCGCAGACGCAGCACCAGCGGGTCGATGATGCGTTTGACGGTGCGGCTCAGCGGGCCGCCATCGTCACCGCTGAGCACCTCCACGCCCGGACCGATGGCCCGCCACGCCGCTTCGATCACCAGCCGCCGCGGATGGGCCGACGCCTCGCCTTCCACGGCGGTCGCTACCTGCGGGTCGGCGCTCATCTGCACAGAATAGGGCCATCGCAAAGCTTGTGGCAGCCATAAAGTTGGGTTCGGTAGCCGGTGTGCGGGCCGACGCTGATCGCATGAACAGGCTGTTGCTGCTGACCGAATGGCTCAGGTCCGCCCGCCGCAAGGACCCCGGGAACCGCACCGTCGGGGTCGGCACCGTGCGTAAGGTCAAGCGTCAGGTTTTCATCGAGGTGGTGGCCGTCTCGGGGGAGACGTTCATCGGCAAGCTGGCGCGTTGCGACGGCGGTCTGGACCTGTCCATGCTGCGGCCGGGCCTGGTCGTGCTGGTGGCCTTCGATCCGAGCGCCCGCGAGGAGCTTTCGCTGCCCGACGACGTGCTGGCCGTGCACGCGGCCTGGGTGGCGTCGCTGTGAAGGCTATCGTTCGCCGTCCACGGCGAACGTGGCCAGGGCGGCCCAATACAGTGGGCTGGCGTTGAGATCCCCGTCACGCCAGCGCCGCATCTGTTCGCGCTGCCAACGATTCACCGCGCATCCTGCCTCCCGCGCGGCGTCTTGCGCGCCGTCCACGGCGGCGACCAGCTCTGCCATCGGATCGGCCGGCTCCTGGTCCGGTGCGCCGGACGACGCGGCGAATTGCCGATGCGCCGCCGTCGTCGGCAGCGACCACAAGGTCGCGGTCACCAGTTGCGCGCCGTTCAGGATCATCGCCGCCACCAAGCCGGTCGCCTCGTCGAATTGATAGTCACCACCCGATCCGCATGCCAGCAGCGCCACGCGTGGCGGCATCGGCAACCGAAGGACCATCAGGTCCGAGGCGGTCAAGGGGCGGTGATCGCCGATCGCGTCGGCATCCCCGGGGATAGCCGCGGTGTCGGCCAGGTGCAGGGCCGCACGGTCCGCCCGAGTTCCCCGGTCGTGTGGGTCGTCCGCCGAACTCGCGTGGCCGACGTAGAACAACCGGCACGGGGTGTGCGCGAGCAGCTCGCCCAGCCACGCTCGGTCGGCGTCTTGGCGGCGGAACAGGTCGAGCACGGTGTCGGCGCGCGGCAGCACGGGGCGCCGTTCGATGAGCCCGGCAAAATGCCGCGCCACCGGCGTGTCCGGCGAGGGCCTGCCCAGCACCGAACCGAGCGCCGAGTCCGGTCGCTGACCCGGCACGCGAGGATCGAGAACCAGCAGCGGCGGCCCTTCTCGCCGGGCGCACCAGCCGGCGGGAGCTCGCGGCGAGTGCACGATGTTGGGCGGCACCGCCATCAGCACGTCGACCAGCTCCATCAGCCGATGACCGTCGGTGAGCGCGTCGATATTGTCCAGCTGCCAAGGGATTTGGGCCGCGGCGCGGCCGCTGGCGGTGATCGCGTCCTGGCGCGCACGCACCAATTCCTCCTTGCTGGGGCCCGACTTGGGGACCGCCAGCAGCCCCCACGGCACCCGGGCCAGCCGTGCGCTCGGCGAGACGAACAGCACCGCCCGCGGCGAGGCCACGCATTCGGCCAAGAGCTGCCACCCGGACGTGCCGATCAGCAGCACACCGAGGACGTAGGCGACGGTGAGTTCAGTGTCCGGCTTGGCGAATGGTCCGGTGGCCAGGGCACGTTCGATGGCATCACGCCGCGTTTCGGCGCCGTGCGGCTCGGGCAGGGCGGCGGTGAGCTCCTGCAGCGCGGCCAGCAGCAGCGGCTCTTCCAGTACCCAGGTGACGGTCCTCGACGGCTGTCCGACGATCCGCAGGCTGGCGTACGTCGCGATCCCGAGGTCGGCGTACCGCAACACCAGGGTCAGGCGGTCGGGCTGGTTCACGGCCACGTCGACCAGGCAGGCTCGTCCGCGGTGACATTCCGCCCGTATCGCTGCAAAGCCAGCGCACGATAGTGACTCAGGATCGGCCCCGCCTCGGGCTGCATTCGCAACGGCGGCAGCGGGCCCAGCCTGGTCAGCGACGCGCGGCCTGCGGCAGGCGGGCCGGCGGCGGCCAGCGCGGTGGGTTCCGCGTCGGCGTCGATGGGCACCGACGCAATGGCCGTCGACGCCCAGTCGCCGATCCGCGGTCGTTGCAGGCCCTCGAAAGTCCCTCGCGCGCTGTGGTATTCGACGAGCTCACTGATCAGCGCATTGTTCTCCCACTCCCAGGCGACGGCGAAGGCGCCGGCCAGGATGGGCGCCGCAATGCCGGTGGCCCAGCGGGCCCTGGCGTCTGCGTCGGCGATCGAATATCGCACCGAGTCGACCGCCAGGGCGGCCGGCACTTTGAGCTCGGCGGCCTGCTCGAGCTTGGCCATTCCGCGCCAGTACTCCGGCGTGCCGACCTCGCCGCGCAGGATGCCGAGCCCGTCGGCCTGGCGCGCCTCGGTTTCTGCCAGGGTCTCGTCGGGGTCACCCGAGCTGTCAAAACCGAGGTCCGCCAAAGCGTCCGCGCGCCAGACGGTTCCGAGGTGATTATCGAGCTGGGCGTACTGCAGCCAGCTGCTGCGCGGCGAGGAGTCCAGCAGTTCGCGGGCTTGCGCGATCAGTTCGACCGCGTCGGAGAAGTGGCTCCAGAAGATGGCGATCCAGCTGCGCTGCAGCAGGATACGGTGCAGATGCAGCGGCTTTCCCAATTCCCGCCAGTGCCGTTCGGCGTGTTCCCAGCATTCGTCGGCGGCCTCCAGGGCGCCGCTCCCCAGCCGGGTCAGTCCCATGTACAGCCAGCACCGGGCGATGTCGTGGGCCCGGTCATGACGGGCGATGACCGGATAGGCCTGCCCGATCAGCTCCTCGGTGCCGGCATGGTCGTTGGCCGCCCACCGCGCCGCGGCCCGCTCCAATTGCGCTCTGGCTGCGGCCAGTTCCCACCCGCGGGCCTGTGCCCGCGCTTCGGCGCGACGCAGCCACGGCTCGGCTTCCGCCAACCGTCCGGTCTCCACGCAGAACCTGCCGTACCCGGTCGCGGCGGTGATCCACAGGTGGTCGGCACGCTCTGCGCTGCCGCCGGCACGCTCGACGTCCTCAAGTACCTTCTCCCACAACGGGGCTGACCGGATGTGCAGGTCGTCGTCGCACAGCGCGATGGCGCACAGGACGCGCGCATGGGCGCACAGGTACCGGTGCTCGTCGGCGAGGTCACCGGGGCCGGAGTCGTTGTCGCACAACGCCTCCAGCTCCACCGCCGCGCCTTCGTGATCACCTAGCGCGGCGGCCAGACCCATCTGCAGGAACTGGGCGCGTCGCGAGTATCGGGAGATCATGTGTGCGATCTCGGTGTCGGACATCTGCACCCGCTCGGCGGTCGCGCCCGCGCCGATGCCGGCGTAGATCCCCACGCAGTCCCGAATGCGCCGGACGGATTCGCGGACGCCGTCGTGTGACCCGCGCGCGAGGTAGATGTCACCAAGCTGCGCAAGGGCTTCCAGCATCAGGTCGTCGCGGTCGTCGCGCTCGATCCGCGGCATCAACGAGAGCAGCAGGGCGCTCGCCCCGGCCTCATCGGCGGCGAACACCATCCGACGCGCCTTCTCCAATTCGTCCGGGATCGACACGGCTGCATCATAAGTCCGGGGGCGGTGTCGGGTTGGCCAAACCGCGAGCGGCGGACGCGTGAGTGAGGCACGTCCGCCGCTCGAGGGCCGCAACCGATCAGCCGCAGGACACCTTGATGGTGAAGTCCTTGGTGATCATTCCCGCCATCGGGTTCTTCATGTCGGCGCCCTGCGCCTGACCGGTGATGGTGTAGGTCGTGCCATCGACCGCGACGCTGGCCGAACCCACCTTCGCGCCCATGTTGTCGGTGACCGCCAGGGCGTTGCCGTCGACAACGAGGGCCACCGACTGGACCTTCGGGTTGGCTTCGTCGGTCATCACGACGGCCAGCGCCTGCTGGGCGCCGCCCGTGGAGCCGCTGCCGATGTCGATCTTGCCGCCGGTCCGCACACAGGTCACCGAGGCCGGGTTGACGCCGGCCAAGTCCGTACCGCCCACCTTGACCTGCGCGTTGGTGCCCGTGGAGGCGCTGGGCGCGGTGCTCGACGCCGGTGCGGCCGGGTGGCTGCCGCCCGAGCATCCCACCAGGGTCACTGAGGCCGCGGCGGCCAGGGTCCCAATCGCAGCTGCGAGAAGACGTTTCACTTGTGGTTCCTTCCGTTGTGCGCCGCCCCGATGGCGTCGTCCTGGCGCAAGTACAGGCCGCCCCGGCTGCTACCGATCCCAAATTTCGCGGGACCGAGCCGGTAGGCTGCGTCGATGTCGGAGCCGGCACAGGGAGGAACGCGATGCTCAGCGTGAAATGGCTGGAAAAGCCTGAGGCCCATGACTTTCCGGCGGCAGCGGACTATCTCGCCATGCTTGCGGACGGGCAGACCGTGAAGAAGGTGATCAAAAAGCTGAAGTCCGGCACCGTGACGCACAAAAAGGCCAAAGACATCCTGCGGGCGGCGCAGCTGGGCCTCCTGCCGGCGGACAACCCGCATGTCGCGGCGGACCTGACCAAGATCGAGAAGGGTCTGCCCCTGTCGCCCATCCTGCTGGTGCGCGGCGACTTCATCGCCGGGGTTCCGTTGCAGATCGCCGACGGCTACCACCGCGTCTGTGCGAGCTATCACACCGACGAGAACACGGACATTCCCGTGGTCCTCGCGGTGGCGCGGCGCTGATCGCAGGAATCACCATGATCGACGTCGGCACCGAGGGAACCGTGCAGGTGCTGACCCTGTCGTCGGGTGCGGTCAACGCGCAGGACGTTCGAGCTGCTCGACAAGCTGATCGAGGTGGCCGTGGCGGAGGCGTCGGACCTGGCTGCGGCGCCGCTGACTAGTCTTCGTCCGCGTTTTCGTCGACGGCCACGCCGGCCCGCGTGCGCCTGCGCCGCATGCGATGCGATCCCTTGCCGGTCGGGCGCCGGTTGCGCAACTTGGCCTTCGCCTCGTCGCCCTCGTCGCCGGC
Organism: Mycobacterium sp. MUNTM1; assembly: GCF_054660795.1. Taxonomy (NCBI): domain Bacteria; kingdom Bacillati; phylum Actinomycetota; class Actinomycetes; order Mycobacteriales; family Mycobacteriaceae; genus Mycobacterium; species Mycobacterium sp. MUNTM1. The sequence continues at coordinate 41,588 of NZ_BAAGDE010000029.1, read as the reverse complement.
TTCCTCGGTGTCCTCGGCGGCCGCCACCTCGGTCCTCGGCTCCGGTGCCGCCTCGGTCGCTGGCTCCGGTGCCGCCTCGGCTTCGGCGGTTTCGGCGCTGACTTCACCGGCGGTCACCGCCGGCTCGGCCTGCTCGGCTTCGTCGGTGTCTTCGGCCGCTGCGGCATCAGCCGCGGCGGTCTCCGCCTCTTCGGCTTCTTCCGTTTCGTCGGCTTCGGCCGCGGCACCCTTCTTGCGCCGCACGCGACGCTCCTTGGGCTTCTTCGGCTTGATCGGTTTGGGCGGCGGCGGGGGCAGCTCGGCGACGAACGAGAGGTAGAAGGCGAAAATTCCGAGCAACGCGATCGCGGCGGCCGCGCCGTAGATGCCGAACAACCACCGTCCGGCGGCGTCCAGGCTCAACCAGATCTCGCTGATCGCCGTGCCGATGATCAGCACCCCGGCCAACACGTGGGCCACTATCGACCAGATCCTGATGGACAGGGCCAGCTGCGGCGTCCCCAACTCGGGCTTGCGGGTGCGCAGCAGGGTGAACACCACGGGCAGCGCCGCGAGCGCGACCAGCGCACCCGTCACGATGCGCATCGCCGTTCCCAACGTGTGCGCGGTGTCGCCCATCAGCTCGGGCCAGCGGGGCAGCACGAAGAAGAAGTAGAGGAAGCCGGCAGCGATCGAAAATGACGCGTGCCACGGGATGGCGACCTTGCGCCCCATACCCCTCCTCGTGCTGGTGATTTCACGCCAGCCTAAAGGCGGCCGACCCGAATCCATATCAATTCGTACGTGTCCGCTTGGCGGACGAATGGCGGAGGATGCGGGATTTGAACCCGCGAGGGCTGTTAACCCAACCCGCGTTCCAGGCGAGCGCCATAGGCCACTAGGCGAATCCTCCGTGGCCATGGTAACCGAGGCCCCGATGGCCCCCGCCAGTTGCTCGTCGTCGACTCCGGGGCAGGTATTAGACTCGTCGCTGGACCCCGCGCGGCGTCTATCCTGTGAACTCCCCCAGGGCCGGAAGGCAGCAAGGGTCAATGGGCTCTGTCGGGTGCGCGGGGTCCCCTATCTCCATGAGTGGCGACCCGCTTCGCCCGGCTCCGCCGCGCATGCGATCGCGACTGGTTTCCCGCCTTCGACAGCGAAAGGGTCCATGGTGTCGTTGGAGTCCCTCAGCCCGGACGAACTTGCCGGCGTACACGCTCGTCACCAACAGGATTACGCCGACCTGCAGGCCAAGAAGCTCGCGCTGGACCTGACCCGCGGCAAACCCGCCCCCGCCCAGCTCGACCTGTCCAACCAGCTACTGAGCCTGCCCGGCGACGACTTCCGCGACAGCGAGGGCACCGACACCCGCAACTACGGCGGCCTGCACGGCCTGCCCGAGCTGCGGGCCATCTTCGGGGAACTGCTCGGCATCCCGGTGCAGAACCTGATCGCGGGCAACAACTCCAGCCTGGAACTGATGCACGACCTGGTCGCCTTCTCGATGTTGTACGGCGGCGTGGACTCGCAACGGCCCTGGAAGGACGAACCGAGCGTCAAGTTCCTGTGCCCGGCGCCCGGCTACGACCGGCACTTCGCCATCACCGAGACGATGGGCATCGAGATGATCCCCGTCCCGATGCTGTCCGACGGGCCGGATGTCGACCTGATCGAAGAGCTCGTCGCCGCCGACCCGGCCATCAAGGGCATGTGGACGGTGCCGGTGTTCGGCAACCCCACCGGGGTCACCTACTCCTGGGACAACGTCCTGCGGCTGGTGCAGATGCGGACCGCGGCGCCCGACTTCCGGCTGTTCTGGGACAACGCGTACGCGGTGCACACCCTGACGCATGATTTCATCCGGCAGGTCGATGTGCTCGGCCTGGCCTCCGCGGCCGGCAATCCGCATCGGCCCTACGTGTTCGCGTCCACCTCGAAGATCACCTTCGCCGGCGCCGGCGTGAGCTTCCTGGGCGGATCGCTGGGCAACATCGCCTGGTACCTGCAATACGCGGGGAAGAAATCGATCGGGCCCGACAAGGTCAACCAGCTGCGGCACCTGCGCTTCTTCCGCGACGCCGACGGGGTGCGGCTGCACATGCTGAAGCACCAGCAGATCCTGGCGCCGAAGTTCGCGCTGGCCGCCGAGATCCTCGATCAGCGGCTCAGCGACTCCAAGATCGCCTCGTGGACCGACCCCAAGGGCGGCTACTTCATCAGCCTCGACGTGCTGCCCGGCACGGCGAAGCGGACCGTCGCGCTGGCCAAGGACGCCGGCATCGCGGTCACCGAGGCGGGTGCGTCGTTCCCGTACCGGAAGGATCCGCGGGACACCAACATCCGGATCGCGCCGACCTTCCCGTCGCTGCCGGACCTGCGCGACGCCGTCGACGGGCTGGCCACCTGCGCGTTGCTGGCGGCGTCGGAATCGCTGCTGGCGTCCCAACGAGTTTGAGCACGCGTCGACTGTGTACTGACGGCGGGAAATCGGCGGAATCGCGCCCTACCCGCACACTTGAAGCCGCTGACGCACACTGGATGCCAGCGCGACGGTAGTCACCGCGCGCCGGTAGCCTGCTGACCGTGGCCCTCTACCGCAAGTACCGTCCGGCAACCTTCGCCGAAGTGGTGGGGCAGGAGCACGTCACCGAACCACTGTCGATCGCCCTGGAAGCCGGACGGATCAACCACGCGTATCTGTTCTCGGGTCCGCGCGGCTGCGGGAAGACCTCCTCGGCGCGCATCCTGGCGCGCTCGCTGAACTGCGCCCAGGGCCCGACGGCCAACCCGTGCGGGGTCTGCGACTCCTGCGTGGCGCTGGCGCCCAACGCGCCGGGCAGCATCGACGTGGTCGAGCTCGACGCCGCCAGCCACGGCGGTGTGGACGACACCCGCGAACTGCGCGACCGCGCGTTCTACGCGCCGGCCCAGTCGCGCTACCGGGTGTTCATCGTCGACGAGGCGCACATGGTGACCACCGCGGGGTTCAACGCGCTGCTGAAGATCGTCGAGGAGCCCCCCGAACACCTCATCTTCATCTTCGCCACCACCGAACCGGAGAAGGTGCTGCCGACGATCCGGTCGCGCACGCATCACTATCCGTTCCGGTTGTTGCCGCCGAAGACTATGCGCTCGCTGATCGGGCGGATCTGCGAGCAGGAGGGCGTCGTCGTCGACGACGCCGTCTACCCGCTCGTGATCCGCGCCGGCGGCGGTTCGCCCCGCGACACCCTGTCGGTGCTGGATCAGCTGGTTGCCGGCGCCGAGGGCGGGCACGTGACCTATCAGCGGGCGCTCGGCCTGCTCGGGGCCACCGACATGGCGCTGATCGACGACGCCGTGGACGCCCTCGCCGCCGCCGACGCCGCGGCGCTGTTCGGTGCGGTGGAGTCGGTGATCGATGCCGGGCATGACCCACGGCGGTTCGCCACCGATCTGCTCGAGCGGTTCCGCGACCTGATCCTGCTGCAGGCCGTGCCGGACGCGGCCAGCCGCGGCGTGGTGGACGCGCCGGAGGACGTGCTGGAGCGGATGCGGGAGCAGGCGACCCGGATCGGCCCGGCGACCCTGACCCGCTACGCCGAGGTGGTACAGGCGGGGCTGGGCGAGATGCGCGGTGCGACGGCGCCGCGTCTGCTGCTCGAGGTCGTGTGTGCGCGACTGCTGCTGCCCTCGGCCAGCGACACCGAATCGGCGCTGCTGCAGCGCGTCGAGCGGATCGAGACCCGGCTGGACATGTCCATCCCCGGCTCCGTAGCCCCCGCCGGGGCGCCGCGCAGCGCGCCCGCACCGGCCGAACCCGAGCCGCCCGTCCGGTTCACCCGGCCTTCCGCGGCCGCCGCCGCCAAGGCCGAACCGAAACCCGACCCCAAACCCGAGCCCAAGCCAGAACCCGAGCCGCCCACACCCGTCGCCGCGCCCACACCCGTCGCCGCGCCGGCGGCCGAAACAGCCTCTGCCCCAGGCGAACTTAACACCGCCGCGGTGCGCAGCATGTGGCCCACGGTGCGTGAAAAGGTGCGTCAGCGCAGCCGCACCACGGAGGTGATGCTGGCCGGGGCGACCGTGCGGGCCATCGAGGGCAACACGTTGGTGCTGAGCCATGAATCGGCGCCGCTGGCCAAGCGGCTCTGCGAACAGCGCAACACCGACGTCATCGCCGAAGCGCTCAAAGACGCGCTGGGCGTCAATTGGCGGGTGCGCTGTGAGGCCGGTGCACCGACGGCCGCCGCGCCACCCCCGCCCGTCGCCGCGGGAGCGGGCCCGGCGTCGAACGTGGCCGAACCCGCGCCCGACGTGGACTCCGTGCGCCGCGACGAAGAGGAACACATGCTCGCCGAGGCCGTCCGCGACGAGCCCTCGGCGCCGCGCCGCGACCCCGAAGAGGTCGCGCTCGAATTGCTGCAGAGCGAGCTGGGCGCCCGCCGCATCGACAACGGCTAGCGGGTCAGGCCGTCCACCACGGCCGCAGCGGCAGGTCGTCGTCGCCCCGCGCGTCGGGGTTGGCCGCCAGCACGTGGTGGAGCTGAAGGTTGTTCTGCTCGAACGCAACCCGCGATGCCGCCATGTACAGGCCCCACACCTTGGCGGTCGGCAGGCCTACCTCGGCGACCGCCACGTCCCAGTGCTCGACCAGGTTGTGGCACCAATCGCGCAGCGTCATCGCGTAGTGATGGCGGAAGTTCTCCGCGTGCAGCACCTCGAAGCCCGCATCCTGGATCGCGCAGGTGATGCGGCCCGAGCCGGTCAGCTCCCCGTCCGGGAAGACGTAGCGATCGGTGAACCCGCCGGCGAACGAGGTCGAGGTGTTGTCGTGACGGGTGATGCAGTGGTTGAGCAGCAGACCGCCGGTGCGCAGCTTCGACTTCAAGAAGCCGAAGTAGGCCGGGTAATTCTTGACGCCGATGTGCTCGGTCAGCCCGATCGAGGAGACGGCGTCGAACTGCACCTCGCCCACGTCGCGGTAGTCGGAGTGCCGCACCTCGGCCAGCTCCGCCAGTCCCTCGTCGGCGATCGCGCGCTGCGCCCACTTCGCCTGCTCGGCCGACAGGGTGGCGCCGATCGCCCGGACACCGCGGCGCGCGGCGTAGCGCACCATGCCACCCCAGCCGCAGCCGACGTCGAGCAGCCGGTCGCCCGGCCGTAGCCGCAACTTCTCGAAGATCAGCCGGTACTTGTTCTGCTGCGCATCCTCCAGCGTCGCTTCGGGGTCGGGATACACCGCGCAGGTATAGGTCATCGACGGGCCCAACACCAGCTCGTAGAAGGTGTTGGAGACGTCGTAGTGGTGATGGATGGCCTCCGCGTCGCGGGTCTTGGTGTGCATCATCCCGTCGGCGACCCGGCGCCACCGGGGCCGGGTTTCCTGCGGTGGTGGCGGCACCGGCACCAGCCGCTCCAGGCCCATCGAACGGACGACGTTGGCCAGCACCCGGGCCGGTGGCCGCTTGAACTGCACCCGGTCGGTCAGCGTCTTGAGCAGTCGGTACGGGTCGCCCGGATGCACGCCGTAGGCCTGCAGGTCGCCCGCCACGTAGGCGCGGGCCAGGCCGAGTTCGCCGGGCGCGGTGGCCAGGTAGGTGGCTCCGCGAGGCGTCCGGAGGTCCAGGCCCAGTTCGGCGTCTTCGCTTCCGGCCGTGCTGCCGTCGTAGGCGGTGAACTTCAGCGGATGTCGCCCGGTCGCGGCGAAGACCTCCAGGATCTCCGCCATGCTCAGTTTGCCGGTCGGTGAGCGGTGGGGTTCTTTGGTCGTCGTCATCGCCGTTGCACCGCCTTCGCGTAGAGGTCGAGTAATCGAGAGTCGGGGTCGTAGGTCTTCTTGACCGTGTTGTAGGCCTCGCCGCCGTACAACTCGTCGAAGTCCTCGCGGGAGTAGAAGGAGTCCGAATACAGCGACTTGTGGCCGTCGAGCTCGCCCACCTTTGCCTCGATCATCCGGTTGGTGGCGCCCTCGCTGGCGCCGGCCGGCACCGACGACCAGAATCCGACGTTGACGTAGGTGTGATCCGGCCGCATCGGGTACAGCGGCCAGCCCTGGCGGTCGCGTAAACGTAACGGGCACAACCAGATTGGCGTGATGGGCACGTTATCCAGGAACCATTCCAGGAAGTCGCAGGTGCGTTCGACCGGCACCTCGACGTCTTGCACCACCCGCTCGCGCGGCGGCCGGCCGTTTCGGGCCTCGATGCGGTCGGACAGCCCGAAGCGGCGGTCCATGGCGATCAGCTTCGAGTAGACGCTGCTGCGGCGGTAGCGTCGCGGCCACCAGCGCCGCAGCCGTGGGTTCTGCACGCCGAATGCGCGTGAGCACCAGAACCAGTCGGTGTCCCACCGCCAGAAGTAGTCGTTCATGGTCAGCCGGTCATCCTTGATGGCTTCGGCGCCCGGGCCGTCATGCCGGATGGACTGGTAGTAGATGTCGCGGCCGGTGTAATCGCTCACCGGGCCGGGCGTGGTGGTTCGCCGGCCCACGCACAGGTAGCTTTCGTCGGCGCTGAAGACCACGCCGTCGAGATAGTCGACCGGCGTCCCGCCCTGCCCGCCGGTGTCGACGATGCGTTCCATCGCCGCGACCAGATCCGGCAACGCGTGGAATCGGATGTGCCGCAGCGCCACGAACGGCGCGACGGATTCCAGCTCGATCCGCAGCCGGGTCGAATACCCAAGCGTGCCATAGGAATTCGGAAAGGCGCGGAACAGGTCGGAATGCTGGGTGTGCGAGGCGGTGAGCAAATCGCCAGCGCCGGTGAGGATGTCCATCTCCAGCACCGATTCATGCGGCAGGCCGTTGCGGAACGACGCCGACTCGATGCCCAGTCCGCTGACCGCGCCGCCCAGGGTGATGGTCTTCAGCTGCGGGACGACCAGCGGCGAAAGACCGTACGGCAGTGTCGCGGCGACCAGGTCCGCATACGTGCACATACCCGCGACGTCGGCGGTGCGGGTTTCGGGATCCACGCTCAGGACACCGGTCAGCCCGGACGTGTCCAGACCGGGTGCATCGCGTTTGGCGCGGGCGCGGAACAGATTTGACGTCGGCTTGGCCAGCCGGACGGCGGACGTGGCGGGAATGGATCGATAACTTGCCAGCATCCGGTCGACGGCGGACTTGTGGGCCGAGAGTGCAGATCCAAGGACAGGCACCAGATATACCCTAGTCTTCGACAACAGCCCGTGCACCCGTCGAAAGGGCCGGCACCGGGGAAAATCTTCATGAGGAGGGGTCGCCTTGGGACAGGTGAGCGCAGAGAGCACCATCTTGATCAACGCGGAGCCCGCGGCAACCCTTGCCGCCGTCGCGGACTATCAGAGCGTCCGTCCGAAAATTCTGTCCCCGCAGTACAGCGAATACCAGGTACTGCAGGGCGGGCAGGGGGCGGGCACGGTGGCCAAGTGGAAGCTGCAGGCCACCAAATCACGCGTGCGCGACGTGCAGGTCAACGTCGACGTCGCCGGGCACACCGTCATCGAGAAGGACGCGAACTCGACCATGGTTATCAACTGGACGGTCGCTCCCGCCGGGCCCGGCTCCAGCGTCACCGTGAAGACCACCTGGACCGGCGCCGGCGGCGTGAAGGGCTTCTTCGAGAAGACCTTTGCGCCCTTGGGGCTCAAGAGGATTCAGGGCGAGGTGCTGGCCAACCTGAAGAAGGAACTGGAGAGCTGAACTAGCGCGCCTGGCCCTGCGAGGCGAGGAAGCCCGCGACCCCGCGGACCAGCGCGTCGGCGTACTTCTGCCGGCCCTCGGCCGACTCCATCAGCGCCGAATCGGCGGGGTTTTTCATGTTGCCGCATTCGACCAGGATCGACGGGTACTGCGCCAGGTTCAGGCCGGTCAGGTCCGAGCGGCCGTAAAGGCCGTTCTGACCGATGTAGTTGGCCGGCGGGATCCCCGAGCCCTGCATCTGGTCGCGCATGATCCGCGCGTACTGCACTGACGGGCCCGCCTGCACCTGGTTGAGCGGCGGGGCCGAGTAGTTGACGTGGAATCCCCGGCCGGACGGCGGGCCGCCGTCGGCGTGGATGGACAGGATCGCGTTGGGGCGCAGCGCGTTGGCTGCGTTCGCGCGTTCGTCGACACAGGGCCCCAGGCCGTTGTCGTTGGCCCGGGACAGCGCTGTGCGCACCCCCAGGGCGCTCAACTCGGCGCGCACCCGCAGTGCGGTGTCCCAGGTGAAGGTGTGTTCCTGGTAACCGGTGTTGGTCGCCGTTCCGCTGGTCTGGCAGTCCTTGGTGCCGCCGCGACCCGTGGGCACCTGACGGTTGATCGAGCCGTCGTTGGAGCCGTTGTGGCCCGGATCGATGAAAACCACCATGCCGGCGATGTTGGATGGGACCGCCGTCGCGGTCGGCATGATCGCCGTCGAAGCGGCGACGAGCGCGCCGACCGCCAATTTGATCCCGACACGTCTGCTCAGTCGTAGGTCCACGGCGCAAAGCTAACGCCGCGCGGTCTACGCTGGGGGTTTCGAATCGCCGGAGACTCACGAGCGAAACCAACTCGAGACCAAGATGCGAGGGGATTGTCATGCAACCCGGAGGCGATATGTCGGCGCTGCTGGCCCAGGCGCAGCAGATGCAGCAGAAGCTCATGGAGGCCCAGCAGCAACTGGCGAACGCTGAGGTGCATGGTCAGGCCGGTGGAGGCTTGGTCAGCGTCGTCGTGAAGGGCAGCGGCGAGGTGGTCGCGGTGAAGATCGATCCCTCCGTCGTCGACCCGTCGGACGTCGAGACCCTGCAGGACCTGATCGTCGGCGCCATGGGCGACGCGTCCAAGCAGGTCACCCGGATGGCCCAGGAACGGCTGGGGTCGCTGGCCGGCGGCTTCGGCCCGCCGCCGGGGCAACCGCCCGCGCCGGCGCAGGGGCTTTAGGCTCCGCGACCGACATGTTCGAAGGACCCGTCCAGGATCTGATCGACGAGCTCGGCAAGCTGCCGGGCATCGGGCCCAAAAGCGCGCAGCGGATTGCCTTCCACCTGTTGTCGGTGGAACCGGCCGACATCGACCGGCTGACCGCGGTGCTGGCGAAGGTCCGCGACGGCGTGCGGTTCTGTGCGGTGTGCGGCAACGTCTCCGACAACGAGCGGTGCCGGATCTGCGCGGATTCCCGCCGGGACGGCTCGCAGGTGTGCGTCGTCGAGGAACCCAAGGACGTCCAGGCCGTCGAGCGCACCCGCGAATTCCGCGGCCGCTATCACGTGCTGGGCGGTGCGCTCGATCCGTTGTCCGGGGTGGGGCCCGACCAGCTGCGGATCCGCGAGCTGCTGAGCCGGATCGGGGAGCGGGTCGACGACGTCGACATCACCGAGGTGATCATCGCCACCGACCCGAACACCGAGGGCGAGGCCACGGCCACCTACCTGGTGCGGATGCTGCGCGACATCCCCGGCCTGACCGTAACGCGGATCGCGTCGGGGCTGCCGATGGGCGGTGACCTGGAGTTCGCCGATGAACTGACGCTTGGTCGCGCGCTCGCCGGCCGCCGGGCCATGGTCTGAGGCGCCGGTCCCGAACTTTCACGCGCCGGCCAGCTCGCCGGCCTCGCTTTCGACGGCGGGTGCAGATCCCGGCAGGGGCTTGCCGGCGACTTCCGGCATGAATCGAAGGGTGACCGTCCCCACCAAGCCCGCGAAGATCAGCATGTAGGCCGGCACCATGGCGCTGCCGGTGCCGGATATCAGCGCCTGCGCGATCACCGGGGTGGTTCCGCCGACGGTCGACAGCGCGATGTTGTACGAGATGGCCAGCGCCCCGTTGCGCACCCGGGTCGGGAACAGCGCCGGCAGGGCTTGGGGGGTGGTCCCGTCGAAACACAGTTCCATCAGCCCGACCAGCAGCACGCCGAGGAAGATCAACGGGAGGACGCCACCGAAGCGCATCAGCAAGAAGGCAGGGACCGACGCCAGAACGAGCAATCCGCAGCCCGTCCACATGATCGGTTTGACGCCGATCCGGTCGGACAACATGGCGACGAACACCACCGCGGCCATCAGGATCGCCAACGTCGCCACGATAATGATCAGGCTGGCCGTGTTACCCACGTGCACAACCACTTTGAGGTATGTCGGCAAGTAGCCGGTGAGCATGAAGTCGGGGACCTGTGAGGTCACCACGATGGCCGCGCAGACCAGCATCGGCCGCCACTGCTCGAGCACCGTGCGCCGAAATTGCTGCCGGCCGCGGCCGGCCGGCGCATCCGGGTCGCTGCTCACCTGTTTGTAGGCGGGTGACTCCTCGATCCGCAGCCGCAGATAGAGTGCGACGACGCCGAAGGGCGCTCCCAGCAACAGCGGAACCCGCCAGCCCCACGCCAGCATGTCGTGGCTCGGCAGCCAGGCCTGTAAACCGGTCACCAGCAACCCGGCGAGCACGAATCCGACCAGGTTGCCCAGCGGCAGGAACCCGACCATCCTGCCGCGCTTGCGGTCCGGGGCCCGCTCGACGAGATAGGTCATCGCGCCGACGAACTCGCCGCCGGTGGACAACCCCTGAAACACGCGGGCGACCAGCAGCAGGATCGGCGCCCAGAGGCCGATGGTGGCGTAGCCGGGCAGTAGGCCGGTCATGGTGGTCCCCACCGCCATCAGCAGGATCGTGATCACCAGGACCCGCTTGCGCCCGACGCGGTCACCGAGGGGGCCGAGGACGAACCCGCCGAGCGGGCGCACCACGTAGGCCGCCGCGAGCGTGCTGAAGGTGGCGATGAGATGGACCGCGCTGACGCTATTGCCCGGATAGAAGACCTGCGCGATGGTGGTCGCGATGTAGCCGTAGACGCCGAAGTCGTACCACTCCATGAAGTTGCCGATGGCAGTCGCCAGGGTGTCCCGGCGCATCGACGAATCGGTGTCCCCCAAATCAGTGCCTGCGCCGCCGCGTCGGATGCTCATTGTGACGTCGCGTACCCATAACTTTGCTGCGTGGAACTCCTAGCGAGCTGCCAGCCGTTCGCGGCGCAGCAGTTCCACCTCCGGCATGGGCAGCGGCGGCAGCTCACCGACCACCGTACTGAGCAGCAGGTCGGCCAGTTGCGGGTTGCGGGCCAGGCACGGCCCGTGCATGTAGGTCGCGATCACGCTGCCCTGCACCACCCCGTCGAAGCCGTCGCCGGACCGGTTGCCAGCGCCCTTGACCACCGTGCCCAGCGGCGACGCCGCCGGCCCCAGCACGGTGCCGCCGCGGTGATTCTCGAAACCGGTGAGACGCTCGGTCAGGCCCGCCAGCAGCGGCTTGGTCGCCAGCTCGCCGATGGTGCGCGCCGCCTGCGGCGACGTCGTCGCGTCCAGCATGCCCACGCCGTCGACGCGTTCCCCGGCCGACGTCTCATACCAGTGCCCGAGCACCTGCACGGCCGCGCAGATCGCCAGCACCGGGGCACCCCGCTCGGCGGCGCGCTGCAGGCCCGGGTGTTTGATCAGGTGCCGGGTGGCCAGCCGCTGCGCGTAGTCCTCGGCCCCGCCCAGCGTGTACAGGTCCAACGACTCGGGCACCGGGTCGGCCAACGTGATCTCGACGATCTCGGCGGCGATGCCGCGCTGCCGGAGTCGCTGCCGCAGCACCAGGGCGTTGCCGCCGTCGCCGTAGGTCCCCATCACGTCGGGCAGCACCAGCCCGATCCGCACCACCGAGTCAGCCATGGCGCGTCAACGCTCGTTGCAGTTGCAGGAACGCGGTGTAGTTGGCGACGACCTCCACCCGCCCGGGCGGGCACGACGCGATCGCGGTGACGGTGTCGTGCACCAGGGTGTGCTCGACGCCCGCGTAGCCCAGCCGCACCGCGAGGTCGGTGCCGCGCTCCCCGGCGGCCACCACTTCGGTCTCCTCGAAGTGCTCGAACCGCACATCCCACAGCCACGACAGGTCCTCGCCGTCGGGCACCTGGCCGTTGACCGAGATGACCACCCCGGCCGCATGCTTGTCCACCATCGACAGCGCCTCCTGCCAGCCGGCCGGGTTCTTCGCCAGCAGGATGCGCACCTCGTGCGCACCGACGCGGACGGTCCGATAACGTCCCGCGACCTCGTCGACCGTCGACACGGCCGCGACCGCCTTAGCAGGATCGGCGCCCAGCGCGACCGCGGCCGCGACGGCCTGGGCGGCGTTGCCCCGGTTGACGGCGCCGGGCAGGGCCAGCCGCATCGGCAGTACCAGGCCGTCGGGCCCGTAGAGGGCGTCGTCGTCGAACCACCATTGCGGGCTGGGCCGTTTGAAATCCGCGCCCGTGGAATACCAGTGGCCCCGGTCGCGGACGATGATCTCGCCGCTGCGCGGGCAGCTGACCGAGTCGTTGGACCACGAACCGCCCGCGGCCACCCACACCACGTGCGGGCTGTCGTAGGCCGCCGACGTCATCAGCACGTCGTCGCAGTTGGCCACGACGACCGCCTTCGGGTGGCGGGCCAGGCCGGCGCGCAGGGTCCGTTCGATGACGTTGATCTCGCCGACCCGGTCCAACTGGTCGCGCGACAGGTTGAGCAGCACGACGACGCTGGGTTCGACGGCGTCGGAAACGTGCGGGACGTGCATTTCGTCGACTTCCAGGGCCGCCAGTGGTGCGTCGCGGTTGCCGGCCAGCGCGGCGACCAGGCCGGCGTCCATGTTGGCGCCCTCGGCGTTGGTGGCCACCCCGCCCAGCGTGGCCAGCGCCGCCGACGTCATCCGGGTGGTGGTGGACTTGCCGTTGGTGCCGGTGACGATGACGGTGCGCCGGCCGGCGGCGAGTTGCCGCAGGACCGAGCGGTCCAGCGTCATTGCGATCAGGCCGCCGATCATCGCCCCGGCCCCGCGTCCGGTCACCCGCGAGGCCCAGCGGGCGCTCGCTCCTGCGGCGAGCGCCAGACGGGCGCGGGTGGTAACCACCCGGGAAGTTTAAAGGTGCGCCGCCGAAGCCATCCAATTCGCGAGCCGACACGGCGCGCAGCGGCCGGATGATGTCGGTCGGCCGTGCCATCCTCAGTGCATGAGCGGGGTGTCCTGGGGTCGGCCGGCCAGCGAGCCGGACGCCGGGTGGGCCGTCGTCGATGTCGAGACCTCGGGCTTTCGGCCGGGGCAGGCGCGGATCATCAGCGTTGCGGCGCTCGGCCTGGACGCCGACGGCAACGTCGAGCACTCGGTGGTGAGCCTGCTCAACCCCGGCGTGGACCCCGGTCCCACCCACGTGCACGGCCTGACCGCCGCCATGCTGGAAGACCAGCCCCAGTTCGCCGACATCGTCGGCGACGTGGCCGAGGTGCTGCGCGGCCGCACCTTGGTGGCCCACAACGTGGCGTTCGACTACGCGTTTCTGGCCGCCGAGGCAGAACTGGCCGAGACCGAACTGCCCGTCGACAGCGTCATGTGCACCGTCGAGCTGGCCCGGCGGCTGGACCTCGGCGTCGAGAACCTGCGGTTGGAGACGCTCGCCGCGCACTGGGGCGTCACCCAGGAGCGGCCGCACGACGCCTTCGACGACGCGATGGTGCTGACCGGGGTGCTGGCGTCGGCGCTCAAGCTGGCCCGCGCGGGCGACATCTGGCTGCCGATCCACCCGGTGACCCGCCGCCGCTGGCCGAACGGCCGCGTCACCCACGACGAGCTGCGGCCGCTGAAGGTGCTGGCGTCGCGGATGCCCTGCCCGTATCTCAACCCGGGCCCCTACGTCGGCGGCCGGCCGCTGGTGCAGGGCATGCGGGTGGCCCTGGCCGCCGAGGTAGGCCGCACCCACGAGGAACTCGTGGAGCGCATCCTGCACGCCGGGCTGGCCTACACCGACGTCGTCGACCGGGAGACCTCGCTGGTGGTCTGCAACGACCCGGCCCCCGAGCACGGCAAGGGCTATTTGGCCCGGCAGCTGGGGGTGCCGGTGATCTCCGACGCGCAGTTCATGGACTGCGTCCGCGCCGTCATCGGCGGCACCAGCATGGACGAATTCACCGACGCCAGCACGCTGGACCAGCAGCTGGCGCTGTTCTGATCAGCCGCGGGCGGCGCGGTTGACCGCCGACACGACCGCGCGCAGCGACGCGGAGGTGATCGACGGCGCGATGCCGACGCCCCATACCGTGCGGGCACCCACCGGGCCTGATGGGTGCCGACCCGCTTCGCCCGGCTGCGCCGCGCTCGCGATCGACACCGGGCCTGACGGGTGCCGACCCGCTTCGCCCGGCTGCGCCGCGCTCGCGATCGACACCGAGGCCTCCACGTAGGCGGCGGCCTGCGCGTCGTCGCCGGCGCTCATGGCGTGCTCGGAGTAGTCCAGGACGGCCACGTCGAAACCGACGCTGCCCAGCGCGTGAACGAACGCGGCCAGGGGGCCGTTGCCCTGCCCGCTGATCTCGGTCTCCGCCCCGTTGACCTTGACGGTCGCCGTGATGCGGGTGACGCCGGTGTCTTCCTCTGAGGCGTCGACGCGCTGCTTGATCCGCTCCAGCGGAGACGCGGGGGCCAGGTACTCCTCGGAGAAGGCGTCCCACATCTCCTTGGGACTGACCTCGCCGCCTTCCCCTTCGCTGATCTTCTGCACCACCTGGGAGAACTCGATCTGCAGCCGTCGCGGCAAGGCCAGGCCATGATCGGCCTTCATGATGTAGGCGACCCCGCCCTTGCCGGACTGCGAGTTGACCCGGATCACCGCCTCGTAAGTGCGCCCGACGTCCTTGGGGTCGATCGGCAGATACGGCACCTGCCAGAGCATGTCCTCGACGTCGGTGTCGGCGGCATCCGCGTCGACCTTCATCTGGTCCAGGCCCTTGTTGATGGCGTCCTGGTGGCTGCCGGAGAACGCGGTGTAGACCAGATCACCGCCGTAGGGGTGACGCTCGTGCACCGGCAGCTGGTTGCAGTACTCCACCGTGCGGCGGATCTCGTCGATATTGGAGAAGTCGATCTGCGGGTCCACGCCCCGGGAGAACAGGTTCAGCCCCAGCGTCACCAGGCAGACGTTGCCGGTCCGTTCGCCGTTGCCGAACAGGCAGCCCTCGATGCGGTCGGCGCCGGCCTGGTAGCCCAATTCCGCTGCGGCGACGGCGGTTCCGCGGTCGTTGTGTGGATGCAGGCTCAGGATCACCGACTCCCGGTTGGCCAGGTTGCGGCTCATCCACTCGATAGAGTCGGCGTAGACGTTGGGGGTGGCCATCTCCACGGTGGCGGGCAGGTTGAAGATGATCGGGTTGTCCGGCGTCGGCGCGATGATCTCGCCGACGGCGTCGCACACCTGCTTGGCGTATCCGAGCTCGGTGCCGGTGTAGGACTCCGGCGAATACTCGAACCGCCACCGGGTGCCCGGGTGCTTGGCCGCCTCCTCCACGCACTTACGCGCGCCGTCGGTCGCGATAGCTTGCACCGCGGCCCGGTCCGCGCGAAAAACGACGCGGCGCTGCAGGATTGACGTCGAGTTGTAGAAGTGCACGATGGCCTGCGGCGCGCCGTCGCACGCCTCGAAGGTGCGCTCGATCAGCTCGGGCCGGCACTGGGTCAGCACCTGGATGGTGACGTCGTCGGGGATGGCGCCGTCGGTGATGATCTCGCGGACGAAGTCGTAGTCGGTCTGGCTGGCCGACGGGAATCCGACCTCGATCTCCTTGTAGCCCATGCGGACCAGCAGATCGAACATGCGGCGCTTGCGTGCCGGGCTCATGGGGTCGATCAGCGCCTGGTTGCCGTCGCGCAGATCGACCGCACACCACAGCGGCGCGTGAGAGATGACGCGGTCGGGCCAGGTGCGGTCGGTCAGCCGGATGGGCTCGACCTCTTCGGCGAAGGGCCGGTACCGGTTGACCGGCATCGACGAGCCCCGCTGCGGGTTCCACGCGGGCTGTCCGGGGCCCGGCGGGCCCGCCGGCTGGATGATGGTTCGTGTCGAGCTGAATGCGTCGGGATTGGAAGTCACGGTGATTGCTCCGGGGGTTTCAGAAGGGAACTTCAGACCGGCGCATCGCGAACACCCGCGACGGGAAGCCGGTCTGGATCAGACCCCGTCGCGGCGTCCGAGGAGGAGCACCCGCTGCACGTCTCGCACTTTACCGCTTTTGGCGTCCCGGTAAAAATGCCGCTGGGACCGGAGCGAATGCGCAGGCCGGGGATCCAGGTATCGCGACGTAAATCACCATGCGGTGGCACGTATTCTGTTGTGGACTTATTCCCGAAATTGAAGTGCGCTGGGCCGGAGAGGCAGGAAAAATCGTGGCGCTCGTCGTGCAGAAGTACGGCGGATCCTCAGTGGCGAACGCCGACCGGATCCGGCGGGTGGCCGAGCGCATCGTCGCTACCAAGAAGCAGGGCAACGACGTGGTCGTCGTCGTCTCCGCGATGGGCGACACCACCGATGACCTGATGGATCTGGCCCAGCAGGTGTGCCCGGCCCCGCCGCCGCGGGAACTCGACATGCTGCTGACCGCCGGTGAGCGCATCTCCAACGCGCTGGTCGCCATGGCCATCGAATCGCTGGGTGCGCAGGCGCGCTCGTTCACCGGGTCCCAGGCCGGGGTGATCACCACCGGCACGCACGGCAACGCCAAGATCATCGACGTCACGCCGGGGCGGCTGCAGACCGCGCTCGACGAGGGACGCATCGTGCTGGTGGCCGGATTCCAGGGCGTCAGCCAGGACACCCGGGACGTGACCACGCTGGGCCGCGGCGGTTCCGACACCACGGCGGTGGCCCTGGCCGCGGCGCTGCGTGCGGACGTCTGCGAGATCTACACCGACGTCGACGGCATCTTCAGCGCCGACCCGAGGATCGTGCACAACGCCCGCAAGCTGGACACGGTCACCTTCGAAGAGATGCTCGAGATGGCGGCTTGCGGCGCCAAGGTTTTGATGCTGCGCTGCGTGGAATATGCACGCCGCTATGGCATTCCGGTGCACGTCCGATCCTCGTATTCGGAGAACCCGGGCACCGTCGTCGTCGGATCGATCAAGGACATAGCCATGGAAGACCCCATCCTGACCGGAGTCGCGCACGACCGCAGCGAGGCCAAGGTGACCGTCGTCGCCATTCCCGACATCCCCGGGTACGCCGCCCGCGTCTTCCGCGCGCTCGCCGACGCCGATGTGAACATCGACATGGTGCTGCAGAACGTGTCCAAGGTCGAGGACGGCAAGACCGACATCACGTTCACCTGCTCGCGCGACAGCGGGCCCACCGCGGTGGCCAAGCTGGACGCGCTCAAGGAAGAGATCGGGTTCAGCCAGCTGCTCTACGACGACCACATCGGCAAGGTGTCGCTGATCGGGGCGGGCATGCGCAGCCACCCCGGGGTCACCGCCACCTTCTGTGAGGCCCTGGCCGAGGTCGGCGTCAACATCGAGCTGATCTCCACCTCAGAGATCCGCATCTCGGTGCTGTGCCGCGATACCGAACTAGACAAGGCCGTCGTGGCGTTGCACGAGGCGTTCGGGCTTGGCGGTGCGGAGTCGGCCACGGTGTATGCGGGGACGGGTAGGTAGATGGTTGCCATCGGAGTTGTGGGCGCCACCGGCCAGGTTGGCCAGGTGATGCGCAGGTTGCTCGACGAGCGGGACTTCCCCGCGACCTCGGTGCGGTTCTTCGCATCGTCGCGCTCGCAGGGCCGCAAGCTGGAATTCCGCGGCCAGGAGATCGAGGTCGAAGACGCCGCGACGGCCGACCCGAGCGGCCTGGACATCGCGTTGTTCTCCGCCGGCAAGACGATGTCGCTGGTGCAGGCCCCGCGGTTCGCCGCGGCCGGGGTGACGGTGATCGACAACTCGTCGGCCTGGCGCAAGGACCCCGAAGTGCCGCTGGTGGTGTCCGAGGTCAATTTCGACAGGGATGCCGCCAACCGGCCGAAGGGCATCATCGCCAACCCGAACTGCACCACCATGGCCGCGATGCCGGTGCTCAAGGTGCTGCACGAGGAAGCCGGGCTGCAACGCCTGGTGGTGTCCAGCTATCAGGCGGTGTCCGGCAGCGGGATCGCCGGGGTCGAGGAGCTGGCCACCCAGGCGCGCGCGGTCATCGACGGCGCCGAACAGCTGGTGCAGGACGGCCGGGCGCTGCCGTTCCCGGCGCCCAAGACCTACGTGGCGCCGATCGCGTTCAATGTGGTGCCGCTGGCCGGCTCCCTGGTGGACGACGACTCGGGTGAGACCGACGAGGACCAGAAGCTGCGCCACGAGAGCCGCAAGATCCTGGGCATACCCGACCTGGCCGTCAGCGGCACCTGCGTGCGGGTGCCGGTGTTCACCGGGCACTCGCTGTCGATCAACGCCGAATTCGCCCGGCCGCTGTCACCCGAGCGGGCCCGCGAACTGCTCGACAGGGCGCCCGGCGTCAAGGTGGTCGACGTGCCCACCCCGTTGGCGGCCGCCGGCGTCGACGAATCCCTGGTCGGCCGGATCCGGCACGACCCCGGGGTGCCCGACGGCCGCGGGCTGGCCCTGTTCGTCTCCGGTGACAACCTGCGCAAGGGGGCTGCGCTCAACACCATCCAGATCGCCGAGCTGCTGGCCGCCCAGCTGTGACAAGCGGGTGAGCACCACCCACACCCGCCTGATCGCGCGGTGCTCACTGTTCGCCGCGGTGTGTTTGGTTGTGCCGCAATGGTTTCCCAGCGTCGCGCACGCCGATCCGGCGGCGCCGGCCCCCGAGCCGGTGCTGCAGCCGCTGGCGCCCGGTCAGGTGTTGCGGATCGGTCCTACCGCCGGAACCGGCACGCCGACCGGGGACTACGGCATCGGCGCGACCGACCTGTGTGAGTTCGTCGAGTTCCCCGCCGAGTTGCTCCAGGTGTGCGGCGACAGCTTCGCCGGTCAGGGCGTCGGGTTCGGCGGTTGGTACGCACCGGTCGCGTTGCGCGTCGACACCTCGTCCGTCGACGACCCGGGCGGGGTGCGCTACATCGGGGTCACCGGCATCAGCAATCCGCTGCTGGCCGACCCCGCCCCGCCGGGGGCCTCGCAGCTGCCGGCCGGGGTGGTGCAGATCAACCGGCGCAACTACCTGATGGTGACGACGACCAAGAACCTCGAGCCGCAGACCTCGCGCCTGGTCAGCGCCGAGCCGGCGCGCGCGGGCTGGCAGACGATCCCGGGATCCAAGCGGCCCGCGTCGTATCAGGGCGGCTCGCAGACGCAGATCAGCGGCTATTACGACCCGATCCCCACCCCGGACTCGCCCAGCGGGTGGGTGTACATCGTCGCCGACAGTTTCACGCGCAGGGACCCGGTGCTGCTGTACCGGGCCACGCCGCAGACGTTCACCGACCGGTCGCGCTGGCAGGGCTGGGCCGCCGGCCCGGGCGGGGGCTGGGGCAAGCCGCCGACGCCGCTGTGGCCGGACGCGGTGGGCGAGATGTGCATTCGGCAGATCGACGGCAAGGCGGTGCTGTCCTATTTCAACGCCGTCACCGGCAACATGGAGGTCCGGGTGGCGAACGACCCGACCGGCCTGGGCGACGCGCCGGTCACCACGGTGGTGCAACACGACGAGTGGCCGGATCCGGCGGAGAGCCTGCCGCCGCCCTACGACAACCGCCTCGCGCAACCGTACGGCGGCTACATCTCGCCCGGGTCCACGCTCGACGAGCTGCGGATCTTCGTGAGCCAGTGGGACACCCGCGCGCGGGTGGCCGCGCCGTACCGCGTCATCCAGTTCGCGGTCAACCCGTTCCGGCCCGAGTAGGGCCCGCCGCTTCGAGGCGTGCTCATGGGCCGCTGATCACTGGACTTTTGCGGGGCGATATACCCGCTGAGCGGGGACTTTAGTTCACAGCTGCTACATAAGTAGCGCATAGCCGCCACTACTGTTAACGGCTTCATCATTTGTCTCATGAGTGAAACATCTGAAACCCCCACTGTGCGGCACTCCACCGCCACTGCACCGGTCGCCGCCGAAGCGGCGGCGGCCTACCGGGCCCCGCGGGTCTTCCAACTCGCCGCGTGGGTCGCCATCGTCGCCGGGATCGTGTTCATCGTCGCGGTCATCTTCTTCACCGGCTTCATCCTCGGCCACCGCGGCGGCCATCACGGCCACCACCACAAGCACCACCACGCGATGGTTCACCACCGCGGTCCTGGCGGCCCCGGCAACTTCGGCGGCCCGGGCGCACCCGGCGGTCAGGGTGGTCAGGGCGGACAGACCGGTCCGGGAGCCAGCACCACTCCTCCGGCTCCGTCGGGCGTGCGTCCCAGCGGCATGGCCCCGGGCCAACTCCCGCCGTCGGTCTTCCACTCCGCGGCCACGACGGGTCAGGTCCCGAGCATCATCGTGCTGACCAACTGAAAAACCGTTGTCAACCAGTGGCGCGGGGGGGAGCCCGCGCGCCGGGGGCCCCCGGATTTTGGGGGGCCCCCGGCGATACCCCCCCGGGGGAGTAAAAAAAAATTTTTAGTTGAGGGCGGGGTTTGCGAGGGAGCGCGGGGGGAGATT
>NZ_BAAGDE010000029.1:0-21233 GCF_054660795.1 Mycobacterium sp. MUNTM1 | reverse complement strand
CCCCCCCGGGCCCCAACCCCCCCCCCCCCCCCCGGGGCCCGGGCCCCCCAAACCCCCCCCCCACCAAAAAAAACCCCTTTCCCCCCCCGGCCCCGGGCCCCCCCCGCCGCCCCCGGGGCCACCCGTCTTTTGCGGTCACCGACGTCTAACCGCCGCATCTCGATTCACAACATTTTTGTCGTCCAGGCCTGTTAGGACCAGGAAGCGCGGGGCAATATGACAAGGCATGAGCGAGACACCCGAGACACCCGAACCACAGACAGAGCCGACCCCCGCCGCACCCGTCACCGCGCCACCGGCGGCAGCCCCGCCGCGGGTGCAGCCGCCGCGGCTCTACACGGCGGCCGCCTGGGTGGTCATCGTCGCGGGCATCGTCTTCATCCTCTCGTCGGTGTTCTTCGTCGGCGCATCCATCTGGATGCATCAACACCACTGCCACCATCACCACGGCATGTTCCACCCCGCCGGCCCCGGGCCGGGCAATGGACCGTGGGGAGGCCCCGGGCCGGGTAACGGACCGGGGCAGTACGGCGCCCCCGGCGGATACGGCCCGTGGTACGGCGGCCCCGGCGGACCCGACAACGGGCCATGGGGAAGTGGACCCGGCGGTCCGGGGCTGATCGTTCCGATGCCCCCCGGCGGCCCGGGCGGTCCCGGGGGACCGGTTGCCGGCCCAGGGGTCAGCGGCCCCGGGCAGCCGCCGGGAGTCAGCCCCGGCCCCAGCGCACCCCCACCCGCGCCGCGCCCCTGACTGCGCGCCTACGTCACGCCTTAAATCGTGCCCGGAATGGGTATTGACCCGTAGTGGGCGGACGTCGGAAGTCGTCCGCGTTTCTTGACCAGGTCAAGATGAGGGGAATACTCGATTGCAGGCCGGAACGTCCGGGGCGCTCACCGCGGTGCCGAGAATGCTTGATGCTCAAGCGATTCGGTACCACGGTGTGCGACCTCGGGTAGCGCGGCCTTCAGCCCGGTGACGAGGAGAGCGACATGACGGACCGTTTCACCACCAATGACGCCGGCATCGCTGCGCCGAGCGACGACCAGTCGCTGACGATCGGCCCAGACGGCCCGATTCTGTTGCAGGACCACTACCTGATCGAACAGATGGCAATGTTCAATCGGGAGCGCATCCCGGAGCGCCAGCCGCACGCCAAAGGCGGTGGCGCATACGGTCATTTCGAAGTCACCCAGGACGTCAGCCAATACACCAGGGCGGCGGTGTTTCAGCCCGGCACCAAAACCGAGATGCTGGCCAGGTTTTCCACCGTCGCCGGCGAGCGGGGCAGCCCAGACACCTGGCGCGACCCGCGGGGCTTCGCGCTGAAGTTCTATACCAGCGAAGGCAATTTCGACCTGGTCGGCAACAACACCCCGGTCTTCTTCATGCGCGACCCACTGAAATTCCAGCACTTCATCCGGTCCCAGAAGCGCTTGCAGGCAAGCAATGTGCGCGACCACAACATGCAGTGGGACTTCTGGAGCCTGTCCCCGGAATCGGCGCACCAGGTGACCTGGCTGATGGGCGACCGGGGGATCCCGAAGACCTGGCGGAACATGAACGGCTACAGCAGCCACACCTACAGCTGGATCAACGTCGCCGGCGAGATCTTCTGGGTGAAGTACCACTTCATCACCGACCAGGGCATCGAGTTCCTGACCCAGGAGGACGCCGACCGGTTGGCCGGCGAGGACGGCGACTACCACCAGCGCGACCTGTTCGAGTCGATCGAACGCGGGGACCACCCGAGTTGGACGCTGAAGATGCAGATCATGCCGTACGAGGACGCCAAGAACTACCGGTTCAACCCGTTCGACCTGACCAAAGTGTGGCCGCACGGCGACTACCCCCTGATCGACGTCGGCAA
The DNA here is from genome assembly GCF_054660795.1 of Mycobacterium sp. MUNTM1. NCBI lineage: Bacteria > Bacillati > Actinomycetota > Actinomycetes > Mycobacteriales > Mycobacteriaceae > Mycobacterium > Mycobacterium sp. MUNTM1. Next base: position 19,365 of record NZ_BAAGDE010000029.1, on the reverse strand, counting down.
GATGACGCTGAACCGCAACGTCACCGACTACCACGCCGAGATCGAGCAGGCGGCCTTCGAGCCGAACAATACCGTGCCCGGCACCGGCCTGAGCCCGGACAAGATGTTGCAGGCGCGCGGCTTCTCGTACTCCGACGCCCATCGCGCCCGGCTGGGGACCAACTACCGGCAGATCCCGGTCAACACGCCCAAAGTCGAAGTGAACAGCTACTCCAAAGATGGCGCCATGCGGATGAATAACGTCTCCGACCCTGTCTATGCGCCCAATTCCTATGGTGGGCCGCACGCCGACCCGGCGCGCGCCGCCGAGATCCGCTGGCACGCCGACGGGGACATGGTCCGCTCGGCGTACACGCTGCACGCCGAGGACGACGACTGGGGGCAGGCCGGCACCATGGTCCGCGAGGTGCTCGACGACGCAGCCAGGGAACGCCTGGCGCACAACATCATTGGCCACGTCTCCCAAGGTGTTAAGGAGCCGGTGCTGTCGCGGGTGTTCGAGTACTGGCGCAACGTCGATCCCGATCTCGGCAAAAAGGTCGAGGAAGGCGTGCGGGGCAACGGGGGCTGACCGCGCGCCGGTGCGCCTGGCATGATCGCTGCATGACCATGCGGGTTACGCGGGTTGCCCAGCTGCGCGCGGCCGCGTTGGCCGTCGGCTTGGTGCTGGCGGGCACGGCCGCAACGCCGATCGCGGCCGCGCACCCGTCGGAGCCCGGCGTGGTGAACTACGCCGTGCTGGGCAAGGGGTCGGTCGGCAACATCGTCGGCGGCCCCATGGGGTGGGAGTCGGTGTTCACCCAGCCCGGGCAAGGTGACTGGGTGGACCTGCCGGACTGCAACAACTGGGCCGACATCGGTTTGCCCGAGGTGTACAACGATCCCGACCTGGCGTCGTTCAACGGCGCCCTCACCCAGACGTCGGCCACCGACCAGACCCATCTGGTCAAACAGGCCGTCGGGGTGTTCGCCACCAGCGACGCCGCCGGCCGGGCATTTCATCGGGTGGTGGATCGAACGGGCGGCTGTTCGGGACAGACGACCGCGCTCCACCTGGACAACGGCAGCACGCAGGTGTGGTCGTTCGATGGCGGGCCGGCGGGCCCCGCCGACGAGAACTGGACGAAGCAGGAGGCGGGCACCGATCGCCGGTGCTTCAATCAAACCAGGCTGCGCGAAAACGTGTTGCTGCAGGCGAAAGTGTGCCAATCCGGCAACGCCGGACCGGCGGTGAACGTGCTGGCTGGGGCGATGCAGAACGCGTTGGGTCAATAATCGAGCGATTGGGTAACCGTCTGTCCCAAGCACCCGGGAGTGCGTAGAAGGGAATATGTCGGGGGCATCTGATAGATGAAGCACTAGACGAAGTGGTGCCGATTAACGTTCGATTAGCTGCGCAGGGAAGCGGTCCGCAGGCGCATGTTCAGGCTTGCCCGGGCCCGAAGGGATCGTGATATGACGTTCGCGCCGATCGCTGCCGCGGCTTCGCAGTCGGAGTCGCGCGCGGCCGGTGCCGACCCCGCCCCCGAACTCAACATCGCCGAGCTGGCCGACTCCGCGGCCGTCGCGCAATACGTCGCCGAGGGATGCCTGGTGGACGGCCCGCTGGGCCGTGTCGGCTTGGAGTTGGAGGCCCATTGCCACGATCCGGCCGACCCGCTTCGCCGCCCGAGCTGGAGCGAGATCGCCAACGTGCTCGACGCGCTGCCCCCGCTGCCGGGCGGCAGCAGGATCACCGTGGAACCGGGCGGCGCCGTCGAACTGTCCGGCCCGCCGGCCGACGGCGTGCTGCTCGCGATCGAGGCCATGCGCCGCGATCAGGCCGTGCTCCAGCCGGCGTTTGCTGCGGCCGGGCTGGGCCTGGTCTTCCTCGGCGCCGACCCGCTGCGCCCGCCCAAGCGCATCAACCCCGGCGCCCGGTATCGCGCCATGGAACAGTTCTTCGCGAGCAGCCACTCCGGGGAGGCCGGCGCGGCGATGATGACGTCCACCGCGTCGATTCAGGTCAACCTGGACGCCGGGCCGCGCGACGGCTGGGCGGCGCGGGTGCGCCTCGCACATGCGTTGGGGCCCACCATGATCGCGATCACCGCCAACTCGCCGATGCTGGACGGCGACTTCACCGGCTGGGTGTCGAGCCGGCAGCGGGTGTGGGGCCGGATGGACTCGGCGCGGTGCGGACCCATCCTGGGCGCCAGCGGTGACGACCCGGGCACCGACTGGGCGCGGTACGCGCTGAAGGCCCCGGTGATGCTGGTGCACAACCCCGACGCCGAGGCCGTCACGCATTGGGTGCCCTTTGCCGACTGGGTCGACGGCCGCGTCCTGCTCGGGGATCGTCGCCCCAGCGTCGCCGACCTGGAATACCACCTGACCACGCTGTTCCCGCCGGTGCGGCCCAGGCAGTGGCTGGAGATCCGTTATCTGGACAGCGTGCCCGATGCGTTGTGGCCCGCCGTCGCGTTCACCCTGGCGGTCCTGCTCGACGACCCGGCCGCCGCCGACGTCGCCGCCGAGGCCGTCGAACCGGTGGCCACCGCCTGGGACACCGCGGCCCGGGTGGGGCTGCGCGACCGGCGCCTCTACGCGGCGGCCAACGCGTGCCTGGCCATCGCCGCCGCGAAGGCGCCCGCCGAGCTCGGCGATTCGATCCAGCGGCTGGTCGGCCTCGTCGATCAGGGCCGCTGCCCCGGCGATGATTTCTCCGACCGGGTGGTCGAGCACGGCCTCGCGGCCGCGGTGGCGCGTCTGGCCCAAGGGGAGTCGTGACGTTTCCTGATTATTCCGACCCGCTGCGCCCGGCTGCGCCGCGCTTGCGATCGCCGTGCCGGGAGGGCATCGCCGACGACCTGGCGCGGACGCGGACGCGGACGTTGCGTCTGGTCGAGTTCGACGACGCCGAACTGTGCCGGCAGTACGACCCGTTGATGAGCCCGCTGGTGTGGGACCTGGCGCACATCGGTCAGCAGGAGGAGCTGTGGCTGTTGCGCGGGGGTGATCCCGCGCGCCCCGGGATGCTGCCGCCGGCGGTCGAAGGGCTCTACGACGCGTTCGTGCATTCCCGCGCCAGCCGCGTCGATCTGCCGCTGCTGTCGCCGGCTGAGGCGCGGGCCTACTGCCGCACCGTGCGGTCGGCCGTGCTCGACGCGCTCGACGCGCTGCCCGACGATCCGGCCGGCGACGAGGCCGCGTTCGTGTACGCGATGGTGGTCAGCCACGAAAACCAGCACGACGAAACCATGCTGCAGGCCTTCAATTTGCGCAGCGGCGCACCGCTGTTGCGGGACGCCGCCAGGCTGCCGGCCGGGCGAGCGGGGTTGGCCGGCACGTCGGTGCTGGTGCCCGGCGGCGAATTCGTGCTCGGCGTGGACGCCGCCAACGAACCGTATTCATTGGACAACGAGCGCCCGGCCCACGTCGTCGAGCTGCCCGCGTTCCGGATCGGCCGGGTCCCGGTCACCAACGGCGAATGGCGCGGGTTCGTCGACGACGGCGGCTACGACCAGCCGCGCTGGTGGTCGGAGCGCGGCTGGCAGCACCGCCAGGCCGCGGGCCTGGCCGCGCCGCAGTTCTGGAGCTCCGACGGCGCGACCCGCACCCGATTCGGCCACGTCGAAGACATCCCGGCCGACGAACCCGTCCAGCATGTCAGCTATTTCGAGGCCGAGGCCTACGCGGCCTGGGCCGGTGCCCGGCTGCCCACCGAGATGGAATGGGAGAAGGCCTGCACCTGGGATCCGGCCACCAACACGCGGCGCCGGTATCCCTGGGGCGAGCGCACACCGGATGGCGCGCTGGCCAACCTGGGCGGTGCGGCGCTGCGGCCGGCGCCCGTCGGCGCCTACCCGGCGGGCGCCTCGCCGTGCGGGGCCGAGCAGATGCTCGGCGAGGTCTGGGAGTGGACCACCTCGCCGCTGCGGCCCTGGCCGGGGTTCGCGCCGATGCTCTACGAGCGGTATTCGCAGCCCTTCTTCGACGGCGATTACCGGGTGTTGCGCGGCGGCTCCTGGGCGGTGGAGCCGGGCATCATGCGCCCGAGTTTCCGCAATTGGGATCATCCCTACCGGCGCCAGATCTTCTCCGGTGTCCGGCTGGCGTGGGATGTCCCCGACGCCGGGGGGCGCGCCTGATGTGCCGGCACCTGGGCTGGCTGGGGACCGACGTCACGGTTTCCTCGCTGGTGCTCGACCCGCCGTTCGGCCTGCGGGTGCAGTCCTATGCGCCGCGCCGGCAAAAGCACTGCCTGCTCAACGCCGACGGTTGGGGCGTCGGGTTTTTCGACGGTCACGTGCCGCGCCGCTGGCGCAGCCAGGCGCCGTTGTGGGGCGATGTGTCGTTCGACTCCATCGCGCCCGCGCTGCGCAGCCGCTGCGTGGTGGCCGCGGTGCGCTCGGCCACCGTCGGCATGCCGATCGAAGCCAGCGCGTGCGCGCCGTTCACCGACGGGCAGTGGTTGTTGTCGCACAACGGAATCGTCGACCGTTCCGTGTTGCCGACGACGGCGCACGCCGAATCGGTCTGCGACAGCGCCATACTGGCGGCCATGATCTTCGAGCGCGGCCTCGACGCGCTGGGGGAGACCATCGAAGAGGTCGCCGCGGCCGATCCGAGAGCCCGGCTGAACATATTGGCCGCCAACGGCTCTCGCATGGTGGCGACGGCCTGGGGCGACACGCTGTCCATCCTGCGGCGCCCGGATGGTGTGATCCTGGCCAGCGAACCCTACGACAACGACGCCGACTGGGAGGACGTGCCGGAGCGCCATCTTGTCGAAGTCACCGCGAACGGTGTCACGATGACGCCGCTGGACCAGTCGAGAGGATCTTGATGACGCTGTCCTTGTCGAACCACCTGGCCGCCGACTCGGCGTACCACGCGTTGCGCCGCGACGTCCTGGACGGCCTGCAGAAGACACCAAAGGCATTGCCGCCCAAATGGTTCTACGATTCGGTGGGCAGCGATCTGTTCGACCAGATCACCCGACTGCCGGAGTACTACCCGACGCGCGCCGAGGCCGAGATTCTGCGGTCGCGGGCCGCCGAGGTGGCGTCGGTCAGCGAGGCCGACACCCTGGTGGAACTGGGCAGCGGGACATCGGAGAAGACGCGGCTGTTGCTCGACGCCCTGCGCGCGCGCGGTTCGCTGCGCAGGTTCGTCCCGTTCGACGTCGACGCCAGCATCCTGTCGACCGCCGCCGCGGCCATCCAGCGGGAGTACGAGGGCGTCGAAATCAAGGCCGTCTGCGGCGATTTCGAAGAGCACCTGACCGAGATCCCCGACGGCGGGCGCCGGCTGTTCGTGTTCCTGGGGTCGACGATCGGCAACCTCACGCCCGGCCCGCGGGCGGAATTCCTGGCCACACTGTCCGCCCAGCTGCGGCCCGGCGACAGCCTGCTGCTGGGCACGGATCTGGTCAAGGACACCGGGCGGCTGGTGCGCGCCTATGACGACGCCGCCGGGGTGACGGCGGCGTTCAACCGCAATGTGCTCGCGGTGGTGAACCGGGAACTCGACGCCGACTTCGACGTCGACGCCTACCGGCACGTGGCCCGGTGGAACGCGCCCGAAGAACGCATCGAGATGTGGCTGCGCTCCGACCGGCGCCAGCGGGTGCGGGTCGGTGCGCTCGAGCTGACCGTCGATTTCGAGGCCGGCGAGGAAATGCTCACCGAGGTGTCGTGTAAGTTCCACTCCGACAAGGTGACTGGCGAATTGGCCACCGCGGGGTTGCGGCGCACCCGGTGGTGGACCGACGAGGCGGGCGACTTCGGGTTGTCGTTGGCCGTGAAGTGACCGGCCCCAACGCGCTGGCCGATCAGTGGCTGTCGGCCCGCCCGCCGATGGCCGGTCTGCACCTGGACAACGCCGCCTGTTCGCGGCAGAGCCTGGCGGTGATCGAGGCCGGCGCGCAGCACGCCCGCAACGAGTCCGAGCTCGGCGGCTATGTCGCGGCGGAGGCGGCCGCGCCGGTGCTCGACGCCGGGCGCGTCGCGTTCGCCGCGTTGACCGGAATGGCCGATGCCGAGGTGGTTTTCACCACCGGCTCGCTGAACGCCCTGGATCTGCTGCTGGGCAGCTGGCCGGCGCAGCGCCGAACGGTGGCCTGCCTGCCCGGCGAATACGGGCCCAACCTGGCGATGCTGGCCGCGCACGGATTCGACCGGCAGCTGCTGCCGACCCTGGAAGACGGCCGGGTCGCGCTGGACGACGCGGCGCTGGCCCTGCAGACCGATCCCCCGGACCTGGTGCATCTGACCGCGGTGGCCAGCCATTGCGGTGTGGTGCAACCGGTTTCGATGGTCGCCCAACTCTGCCGGGAGTTGGGGCTGCCGCTCGTCGTGGATGCGGCCCAGGCCCTGGGGCAGGTGGACTGCGCGGTGGGTGCCGACGTGACCTATTCCTCGTCGCGCAAGTGGATCGCCGGTCCCCGCGGTGTCGGGATGCTGGCGGTGCGGCGGGAGCTGTTGCAAACCCTGCACCCACGGCTGGCTGCCCCGGACTGGGTCCGCAAAGGCGGGTCGCCGACGGTGGCCGAACAGCTGGAGTTCGGTGAGGCCAATGTCGCTGCGCGCGTGGGGTTTTCGCTGGCGCTGGGCGAGCATCTGGCGTACGGGCCGCAGGCGGTGTGGTCGCGGCTGGCCGAGGTGGGCAGCGTGAGCCGCACTGTGCTGGCCGATGTCGCCGGCTGGACGGTGGTCGAAGAGGTCGAAGAACCCAGTGCCATCACCACTTTGGCGCCGAACGACGGTACCGACCCGCAGGCGGTGCGCGGCTGGTTGCTCGCCGAGCGGCGGATCCTGACCACATTCGCCGGCGTGCAGCGGGCGCCGCTGGAACTCACGGGACCCGTGCTGCGGATCTCGCCGCACGTGGACATCACGGCCGAAGACCTGGAGACGTTCGCCGAGGCGCTCATCGCCGCCACCGCCGCGACCGCGACGGGCTAGCCGGCTTTGTGCGCGGTCAGCAGGTAAGCGGGCAGCTTCATCCGGCCCTTCTCGTCGCGGTCGTGCTGTGGAAATTCGAAGGGCGCGTCGGCGGGCAGTACCGGCGGGATGTTCGCGTGGATGAAGGCCGGCCGGATCTCGTCGACCTCCCAGTACTTGCTCACCGCGGCGCGCAGCTCGTCCTCGTCGACCTCGTTGGGCTTGGGTTCCATTTCCGCCGGGAAGGCGCCCTGGGCGAAGACCAGCACGAAGTAGTTGGCGCCCGGGGCCGCCGCGCGGTGTACCGCGCGCACGTAGTCCTCGCGCCCCTCGACCGGCAGCGAGTGAAACAGCGTGCTGTCGACGACGGTGGAGAACCGTTCGTCGTAGCCGGAGAATGACGTGATATCCGCCTGCACGAAGGTGGCCGTGGTCAGGCCGCGCTCTTGGGCGGACTTGGTGGCCGCCGCGACGGCGGTCGGTGTGAGGTCGACACCGACCACGGTGTAGCCCTGGGCGGCCAGGGCCAACGACAGCTCGGCGAAACCGCAGCCGGCGTCCAGCACGTCGCTGCGGAACTTGCCGGCCGCGATCAGCGCGGCCAGTTCGGGCTGCGGCTCGCCGATGTTCCATGGCGGGGGGCCCTCGAAACGACCCTGCTCGCGGTATGCGCTGTCCCAGTCCATCACTTCATCAGAGGGCATGGTTGCCAAGCTACTCCCAGGTGTGCACCGGCGCGTTGGCGTGCATGTACTCGCAGTACCGGTGCAGCATCTCGGCCAGCGCCGCCGGCCGGCTCATGCCGCCGTCCTGCAGGGCCCGCACGGTGGACACCTGCCAGCTGGCGCCGTTACGACCGGCCCGTGCCCGGCCCTCGATGACCCCGAGGAACCGATCGCGGACCTCGGCGTCCACACCCCAGCGCTGCAATCCCTCGTCGGCGATCGGCAGCAGTGTGTCGAGGACCAGTTCGCGTGCCGTCACCTCGCCCAGCCCGGGCCAGCGCAGCCGGGCGTCGATGCCGTCCAGCGCGGCCGCCAGGAAATTGGCTTCCGCCACACCGAAATCCATGGCGGTCCACAGCGGGCTGTCCGCTTCGGCCAGGCTGCGCAGCATGCCGTAGAAGAAGGCCGAATTCGCCAGCATGTCGATCACGGTCGGCCCGGCCGGTAACACCCGGTTCTCCAGCCGCAGATGGGGGCGTCCGTCGACCACGGCGTACACCGGGCGGTTCCACCGGTAGACGGTGCCGTTGTGCAGCCGCAGCTCGGACAGCTGCGGGATGCGCCCGGCGGCCAGCTCGGCGACCGGGTCTTCGTCGGACACCTCGGGCAGCAGGAATTCGAAGTAGCGGATGTTCTCTTGGTACAGGTCGAGGACCGAGCTGATCCACTGTTCGCCGAACCACACCCGCGGCCGCACGCCTTGGGATTTCAGCTCGTCGGATCTGGTGTCGGTGGACTGCGCGAACAGCTCGATACGGGTTTCCGCCCACAGCCGGTGCCCGAAGAAGAACGGCGAGTTGGCGCCCAGCGCCAACTGTGGGCCGGCCACGATCTGGGCCGCGTTCCAGTTGGCGGCGAACGTCTCCGGATCCAGCTGCAGATGCAATTGCATGCTGGTGCAGGCGGATTCGGGTGCGATCGTCGCGGTGTGCCAGCTCAGCGGCTCCGGTCCGGAGATGCTGATGTGGATGTCCTCGCCGCGGGAGCTGAAGATCGATTCGTTGAGGGCGGCGTATCGCTTCGATTCGCTCATCCAGCCGTGGTCCAGGTGTTCGGACATCAGCGTGGGCAGGATGCCGATCATGACGATGTGCGCGCCGCCGGCGGCGCCGGCCTTGTTCTCGGCCTCGTTCAGGCTGGCCCGCACCTCGGCCTCGAGATCCAGCCCGGTGTGCCCGGGCAGCGCGTGCGGCGGAACGTTGAATTCAATGTTGTACGCGCCCAATTCGACCTGGTACGCCGGATCGCCGATGGCGTCCAGCACGTGGCGGTTGGACATCGCCGGCTGGTAGTCGGCGTCGACCAGGTTGCACTCGATCTCCATGCCGGTGAGCGGCTGCTCGGAATCGAAGGACGACTCGGCCAGCATCGTCTCGAAGGCGTCCAGGCACAGCTGTATCTTGCGCCGGTATTCCCGCCGATGTGCGCTGTCGTACGTGGTGCGCTTTACCTCTTCGCCCACACCGCAGATGCAACAGGGTTACCGCCGGTAACGCAAGCTCCCACGAGTCGCAGTTGTGGCCTCGTCCGTCCGGCGGGTAGACCATGATGGACTTTTGCCGCAAACGTGTCCGAGCTCACGGGTGGAGGAGAGCCAGTTGGCCGAGTTCGCCGAATTCGTCGCCGCGATCGACCAGGGGACCACCAGCACCCGCTGCATGATCTTCGATCACCAGGGTGCCGAAGTGGCACGCCATCAACTCGAGCACGAGCAGATCCTGCCCCGGGCCGGCTGGGTGGAACACGACCCGGTGGAGATCTGGGAGCGCACCTCCTCGGTGCTGACCTCGGTGCTGAACCGGGCCAACCTGAGTACGAATAACATTGCCGCGCTGGGTATTACGAATCAGCGCGAGACGACTCTGGTGTGGAACCGCAAGACGGGGCGGCCCTATTACAACGCGATCGTCTGGCAGGACACCCGCACCGACCGGATCGCGTCGGCGGCCGAACGTGACGGTCACGGCGACGTGATCCGGCGCAAGGCCGGCCTGCCCCCGGCCACTTACTTCTCCGGCGCCAAGCTGCAATGGATCCTGGAGAACGTCGACGGGGTGCGCGAGGCCGCCGAAAGCGGGGATGCCCTGTTCGGCACCGCCGACACCTGGGTGTTGTGGAACCTCACCGGGGGGCCGCGCGGCGGCGTGCACGCCACCGACGTGACCAACGCCAGCCGGACCATGCTGATGAACCTGGAGACCCTGGACTGGGACGACGAGCTGTTGTCGATCTTCTCCATCCCCCGTGCCATGTTGCCGCGAATCGGCCCGTCGTCGTCGCCACAGCCCTACGGTGTCACGTCGGAGACCGGCCCGGCGGGTGGCGAGGTACCGATCACCGGGATGCTCGGCGACCAGCACGCGGCGATGGTGGGTCAGGTGTGTCTGGCCCAGGGGGAAGCCAAAAACACCTACGGCACCGGAAACTTCTTGCTGCTCAACACCGGTGAGACGATCGTGCGGTCAGACAACGGGCTGCTGACCACCGTCTGCTATCAGTTCGGGGACGCCACACCCGTTTACGCGCTAGAGGGTTCGATCGCGGTAACCGGCGCGGCCGTGCAGTGGCTGCGCGATCAGCTGGGCATCATCAGCGGTGCCGCGCAAAGCGAATCGCTGGCACGCCAGGTCGACGACAACGGCGGAGTCTATTTTGTCCCGGCGTTTTCCGGGTTGTTCGCGCCCTACTGGCGATCCGATGCGCGCGGCGCGATCGTCGGGCTGTCCCGGTTCAACACCAACGCGCATCTGGCGCGCGCGACGCTGGAGGCGATCTGCTATCAGAGTCGCGATGTGGTGGACGCGATGGCCGCGGATTCGGGTGTGCGCCTTGAGGTTTTGAAGGTCGACGGCGGCATTACCGGTAACGACCTGTGCATGCAGATCCAGGCCGACGTGCTGGGTGTGGACGTGGTGCGCCCAGTGGTCGCCGAGACGACCGCGCTGGGCGCCGCCTACGCGGCCGGTCTGGCGGTGGGGTTTTGGGCCGATCCGGCCGACCTGCGGGCCAATTGGCAGGAGGGCAGGCGCTGGGCGCCGGCCTGGAACGACGAGCAGCGCGACGCGGGTTACGCGGGCTGGCGCAAAGCCGTGCAGCGGACCCTGGATTGGGTCGACGTCACGTGACACCGCCGATCCTTCATGCCGCGAGCGTGCGTTGCCTGTACAGCGACACGCACGGGTGGCTGACATTCTGCGCACGCTCGCGGCCGGAGGCGCTCAGTCTTCGCCGAGAATGCCGTAGATCTCACGCCGCGCATTGTTGAGGATGTCGACGATGCGCTGCTGCTGCTCGGCCGAAGCGGTGTGGGCTGACTGCCCGACCGCGCCGAACAATTGGCCGACGGCCGCCCGCAGATTCATGTGACCCGGATCGGCGCCTTCGGTGATCTCGTCCCACGGTGGGGTCTCGATCTTCTCGGCCGCCGCGCGGCCCTGTTCGGTCAGCTCGAAACGCTTCTTGCTGCCTTCGGTTTCGGTCGCGGTGATCAGGCCTTCGTCGTCGAGCAGCTGGAGCGTCGGGTACACCGAACCGGGGCTCGGCTTCCACAGTCCGTTGCTGCGCTCGGCGATCTGGTGGATCATTTCGTAGCCGTGCATCGGCTGCTCGGCCAGCAGCGTCAGGATGGCCGCTCGCACGTCGCCGCGCTTGCCGCGACCCGGGCCGCCGCGGCGCCATCCGCCGCGCCGGCCACCGGGGCCGAAGCCGAAGCCCGGGCCGAAACCAGGGCCGAAACCAGGGCCGAAGCCGAGCGGGCCGTCGTGGCCACCGGCGTGATCGCGCAGATGCTCGCGGAAGTCCCGTCGGGCCTGACGCCGTGCCTCGTGCAGGGCGCGCCGGTCGACCGGGCCGGAGCCGAAGCCGAATCCGAAACCGGGCCGGCCGGCGAATGGTCCTTCGGGGGGAGTGAATGGGTTGCTCATTTTCTGTCCTTACGTTTGTGGATCGCGCACCGGTCGTGCGCTTCGAAACATCACGATATATCGGAAACTAACGCGATGCAACGGGATATGTTGAAAAAATTCGTCGAACTGCCGCTGAGCTGGGAGAATCGGTCGAGGGTCGTGCGTCGCTGCGCGGTTTGCCAGCGCCGAACCCCGGGTAGGAAATAGTGAGATGAACGCTGACAACAACCTGAAGGTCGATAGCGGCAGCGCCGGCGCGGCCGCTTTCGGTCGACCCGACGGTGCCCGGCGTCGTAACAGCTGGACGTGGATCAACTGGGGGCTGGCGCTGGCCACGGTGCCCGCCGCGGCGATCGTGATGCTCTTCGCGCTCGGTGCCGTGATGAGCACCGACGGCTGCAGCGACCGCAGCTGTCCCAACCTCGGCCACGGCGGGATCGATTTCGGCGTCGCGTTCTACGGTGCGCCGGCGGTCGCCGTGGTCGTCATCATCATCTCGTTTTTCACCGCCAAACGGCGCGGCGGCATCGCGGTTCCGCTGTGCGGCTGGGCGCTACTGGTCATCGACGTCGCCCTCATGGCGGTTAGTGTGGCCGGCTAGCGCGGGACTGAGAAACCGTCCGGCGTACCCGGCTCGCCCGCACCGGGACCACCCGAACGCGGGCCCGGCCATCCGACGGATGGTGGCGGCACCGCACCCGGTGGCTGGCTCGGCCAGCCCGGCGCGCCCTGGTACGCACCCCCTGGCGGCGGCCACGGCGCCGGGCCCATCGGTCCGGGCGCGGGCATGACAGGGCGCAGCCGCGCCAGTTCGCGGCGGTGCCGCTCGGCGAGGACGGCCGCGAGCACGAGCTCCGGCGGGGCGCCCGGCGGCGGTGGCGGCGCGATGCGGGCCACCACGTCACCGGCGATCCGGTATCCCATCTGCAGGCGCAGCTGACGGTCGAGTTGCGTTGCCCTGGAAAGGAATTGGCGTGCCACCTCGGCCTGACCGGCTGACAGGCCCGACAGCTGCAGCGACGATGCCCACCACGCCAGGGAGGGCGGCATCATGGGCGGGGGCCCGAGCCGGGGTCCGCGTTCGTTGACCACCACCGTCCCGGCGAAGATGTCGCCGATCCGTTTGGCCTTCGGAGACACGATGCTGCAGATGACGGCCGGGCTTCCGAACAGCATCCAGATCTCCACCAGCGCCGCCAGCGCCCGAAACAGCGCCTGGCGGAAGCGTTCTGGGCCGCCGTCGTCGGACACCACGCGCAGGCCCATCGCGATCTTGCCGACCGAGCGTCCCCGCGTAGCCGTCTCGAGCACCAACGGATAGCCCACAATTACCAGCACGGTAAATATCAGCAGGATCGCGTTGGTCAGCGCGGTATCGAATTGCGTCAGGGTGGCGGCCCACAACATCAGGCCGAGGAGGTAGCCGATGACCATGACCACGATATCGATCAGCGCGCTCAACGTCCGCACCGGCAGCTGGGCGATCTGCACATCGAGCACCACAGCGTCCCCGGTCACCACCTCCGACATAACACCGAACGGTACAGGCTGGGTGCGTGTGGCCGGCCGCACTTTGTCACGGCGGCGGTGCGATTAGGCTGCCGAGGGTGGATGTCGACGCATTCGTGCTGGCCCATCGCCCCACCTGGGACCGCCTCGACCGGCTGGTCGGGCGGCGCCGGTCGCTGTCCGGCGTGGAAATCGACGAGCTCGTCGAGCTTTACCAGCGGGTCTCCACCCACCTGTCGATGTTGCGCTCGGCGTCGTCGGATTCCGTGCTGATCGGCCGGCTCTCGAGCCTGGTCGCGCGGGCCCGTTCGGCGGTGACCGGTGCCCACGCGCCACTGAGCAGTGCGTTCACCCGGTTCTGGACGGTGTCGTTCCCGGTCGTGGCCTACCGCACCTGGCGGTGGTGGCTGGCCACCGCGGCGGCGTTCTTCGCCGTGGTCGTGATCGTCGCGCTCTGGGTCGCCGGCAACCCGGACGTGCAGTCCTCGCTCGGAACACCCAGCGACATCCAGCAATTGATCAACCATGACGTGGAGTCGTACTACAGCGAACATCCCGCCGCGGCGTTCGCGCTGCAGATCTGGGTGAACAACTCCTGGGTCTCCGCGCAATGCATCGCGATGTCCGTGGTGCTGGGCGTGCCGATTCCCTTTGTGCTGTTTCAGAATGCCGCCAACCTGGGTGTCATCGCCGGGCTGATGTTCCCGGCCGGCAAGGGCGCCCTGCTGCTGGGTTTGCTTGTACCGCACGGTCTGCTGGAGCTCACGGCGGTATTCCTCTCCGGCGCAACGGGAATGCGGCTGGGCTGGTCGGTGATCTCACCCGGAGACCGGCCGCGGGGCCAGGTGCTCGCCGAACAGGGCCGCGCCGTCGTCTCGGTCGCCGTGGGTCTGGTTGCGGTGCTGCTGGTCTCGGGTTTGATCGAAGCGCTGGTGACGCCGTCGCCGTTGCCGACGTTCGTGCGGGTCGGCATCGGCGTCATCGCCGAGGTGGCGTTCTTGTCCTACATCGTCTACTTCGGCCGCCGCGGCGTGCAGGCCGGCGAGAGCGGTGACATGGCCGAGGCGCCCGACTTCGTCCCGACTCGCTGAGCGGCGGGCTACAGGCGCCCGGTCGCCTTCATCGCCAGGTAGTGATCGGCGAGGGCGGGCGCGAGCTCGGTGGGCGGGGCGTCGACGACTTCCACCCCGCTGCGGCGCAGGCGGGTGGCGATCACGCCGCGGTCGTTGCGGGACCGTTCGGCGGCGGCCGCGTCGTACACCGCCGCGGCATCCGAACGCCCCGCGGCCATGTGGTCGACGCGCGGGTCGGATACCGCGGCCAGCAGCAGGTGATGCTTGGCCGACAGCTGTGGCAGCACGGGCAGCAGGCCCTCGTCGAGCGCGGCCGCGTTGAGGTCGGTCAGCAGCACCACCAGGGACCGCCGGCGGGCGCGCAGCGCGATGGCGGACGCCATTGCCCGCCAATTCGATTCAACGAGGGTGGGCTGCAGGGGCGCCATCGCGTCGACCAACTGGGCGAGCAGTTCGGTGCGCGAGGCGCCGAACACCCCGGCCCGGCTCACCCGGTCGTGGGCGAGGAAGTCGACATGGTCGCCGGCGCGCGAGGCCAGGGCCGCCAGCAGCAGCGCGGCGTCCATCGACCAGTCCAGCCGCGGCCAGCCCGCGGGATCGGACGCGGTCGGGTCGACACCGACCCGGCCCGCCGCCGTGCGGCCCGTGTCGAGCACGATCACCACCCGCCGGTCGCGTTCGGGGCGCCAGGTGCGCACCACCACGTCGGCGCGACGCGCGGTGGCGCGCCAGTCGATCGAGCGCACGTCGTCGCCGACGACATATTCTCGCAGCGAGTCGAATTCGGTGCCCTGCCCGCGAACCAGCGTGGGCAGCAGGCCGTCGATCTCGCGCAGCTTGGCGAGCCGCGACGGCAGGTGCTTGCGGGCCAGGAACGGGGGCAGCACGCGCAACTGTCCGGGCACCGGTCGCGAACGCTGCCGTCCCGCCAGCCCGAGCGGGCCGATCGATCGCGCCGTCACCACCGTCGCCCGCTGGTCGCCGCGGCGAACGGGCTGCAGCTGGGTCTGGAGGTACTGGTCTTGGCCGGCGGGGAGGTCGATGGGATGCAGGCGCGGCCGCGCCTGGGCGCTGGGCGGCCAGGCGTCGCGGATCTGGCCGCGGAACCGGCGCGTGCCGTCGTTGTGGATCGACAGCCCGCACTCCACCTGCTGCCCGAGCCGCGCCGAGCGATCCGCGGAACGCACGTAGCGCAGATTCTTCGTGCTGGCCGCCAAGGCGGTGTCGACGGCGACCGCGATTGTCAGCGCTATCAACAGGACCGCGAAAGTGGTTGCGGGCCAAGGTGACAGCGCGATAGGCAGGACGCAGAGCAGTGCGACCAGCCCGGTGCGTCCGGTCAGGACCACTAGCGGGGCACCGGAACCGAGGCCAGAATCCCGTCGAGCACGCCGTCGGGCGTGGCGCCCTCGAGTTCGGCCTCGGGCCGCAGCATCACCCGGTGCCGCAGCGTCGGGCGGGCCATGGCCTTCACGTCGTCGGGCGTGACGTAGTTGCGGCCGGACAGCCATGACCAGGAGCGCGCCGTGGCCAGCAGGGCGGTCGCCCCGCGCGGTGACACGCCCAGTTGCAACGCGGGGGAGGACCGGGTGGCCCCGACGATGTCGACGATGTAGCCCAGCACCTCATCGGCAACCAGCACGTTCTGCACGGCGTCGCGGCCGGCCGCGAGGTCGGAGGGCCCGGCCACCGGCTTGATCGCCGACAGATTGCGCGGGTCGAAGCCGTGCGCGTGCCGGTGCAGGATGGCGATCTCGGCGTCGCGCGGCGGCAGCGTCACGTTCAGTTTGAGCAGGAAGCGGTCCAGCTGGGCCTCGGGCAGCTGGTAGGTGCCCTCGTACTCGACCGGGTTCTGGGTGGCGGCCACGATGAACGGGTCGGGCAGCGGCTGCGGCTCGCCGTCAATGCTGACCTGGCGCTCTTCCATCGCCTCGAGCAGCGCGGCCTGGGTCTTGGGCGGGGTCCGGTTGATCTCGTCCGCCAGCAGCAGGTTGGTGAACACCGGGCCGGGCCGGAACACGAACGCGGCGGTGCGCGCGTCGTACACCAGCGAACCCGTTACGTCGCCGGGCATCAGGTCGGGGGTGAACTGCACCCGCTTGAATTCCAGCTGCAGCGCCGCCGACAGGGCCCGGACCAGCAGCGTCTTCGCCACTCCCGGAACACCTTCCAGCAGCACGTGGCCGTGGCACAGCAGCGCGATCACCAGGCCGCTGACCACGCCCTCCTGCCCGACGACGGCCTTGGCGAGCTCGCCGCGCAACGCCAGCAGCGCCTCGCGCGCCGATTCAGCGGTGGGGGACTGAGCGGTAGTGGGTTGTGTCACGGGTGTGCGACCTGCCTTTCGATTTCGTCGAGCGCACGGGCAAGTTGTAACAGGTCGTTGTCGGTCGTCGGGGGCGGACCGAACAGATGGTAGGAGACGAACGCCGGATCCGATCCGGTGCGCTGGGCCGCGGTGGTCACCACCGCCGCCGGCGACGCGCCCGCACCCAGCCCGAGCCGCGGCAGCAGCCGCGCCACCGTCGCGGCGCGCAAAGCCGCGGCCGCGCGATCGCGGGCCCGTCGGGACCGGTACAGCCGGCCCCGACCCTCGACCGTCTCCGACGCGCGCACCACCACGGGCAACTCCTCGGCCACCAGCGGTCCGGGCCGGCGGCCCTTCCACACGGCGACGAGCAGCACCACCAGCGCCAGTTGCCCGATGATCCAGAATACATTGGGCGGAATCAGCTGGAATAGCGTTGCGTTGGAGGAGGATTCACCCTCGACGTGGTGCGGCGCGTACCAGATGAGCCGGGGCCGGTCGCCCGCGAGGTTCATCGCCAGCGCGGCGTTGCCCGCCTGCAGCAGGCTGCCGTTGGTCATGAAGTCGGTATTGCCGACGGCTGTGATGACGCGTCCGTCGTCGCGGAAGCGGATCAGCGCGCCGTCATAGCAGCGGGTCAGCACGCGACCGTCTTTGGGCTCGTAGGTGTTGGTGGCCCCGAATCGGACGGGCCCGGCGCGAACGGCTTCGCGCAGAGTGCAATTCGGGTCGAGGTCAAACCCGTTGGCGCCGGAGACCCGCACGCCGGGCAGCAGCGCCTCGCGGGTGCGGGTGGTCGGTTCCACCAGCAGCAGGTCCGAATGCACATTGCCCAGCCGGTCCAGCAGCGTGTCGGTGAGGTATTGGCTCTGGGCCACCAGGATCAGCGCGTCAGGGCGGGCGGCGTGTTCGACGTCGGCGATGTTGTTGGCCACCACGACGTCGACTCCGGCGCCGCGCAGCAACTCCACCAGCGCGTGGGCGCCGTCGGAGCTGGTCGCCGCGGGGTCCATCCGGGCCCCGGGTCGCGGTGCGCTGAAAATCGCGTCGACGGCGGCGATGACGGCGAGCACCAGCAGGGTGATGAGCACCCAGCGCCAGGTGCGCCGCCGGCGCGGCGTGGTCTCGGGGCCGGCATCGGTGATCGTCGCCATCACCGCACCTGTGCCCATGACTCGTGTGCGGCGGGACGGCCGGGCTCGAGCGGACCGCCCTGCCATCGGGACCGCAGGTGGTCGTCCAGGCCGGTGATCATCCGGTAGGCGTCCTGGGTCCCGGGTTGTTCGCCGTACGTGACGTCGTTGAAAGCCGTTGCCGCCCCCGTCAATTCGTCGGACAGGTGGGGCAACGCGGCACCCGCGTCGCGGGCGAGCTCGTTGGCGGTGCGGCCGGGTGCCGGCGTCAGCACCCCGGTCTCTTCGAGCTGGCGGGCGACGGCGCGCAGCCGGTGACGAATCGCGGCGGCCCAATCACCCTGGGCCGCACAGTTTTCCGCGGTCGCGCGATGCTGCGCTGCGGTCAGTTGGGTGGCTTCGAACAACGAGTAGTCGCCGCTGCGGCGGGTGCGCATGGTGCGCCGCAGAATGTAGATGCCGACGATCGCCGCGATGACCAACAGGATGAAAAGCACCGTGGCGGTGAGCCATCCGCCCGGCACCGAGGAGGTCTTCTGCAGCAGACGGTAGATCAGGTCGTTGACCCAGTCGACGAAGTGTTCTCGCGCGGAGCCCTTGGAATAGATCGGTTTGTTGAGCTCGTCCTGCGCGGCGCGATGTGCGGCATCGCGGTCGATGTCAATCGAAGGCATGCTTGAGCCAGTCCTCGCTCGGCCCTCACAGGGGCCGCGTCAGCCAGAGGTTGTCGGTGGACGCGGCCGCATACGGCCCGTGGGCGGCGCCGCTCTGCAGCACCAGGTCGAAGGCCTCGGCGCGCATCCGGCGATCGGTGTACAGCAGCACGATGACCCCCGCGTTGAACGGCGCGGTGATGATCTCGCCGATGGCCGCCCCCACCGAGAGGACCGCCGTGCTGACCAGGAACGCCGTGCCGGATGAGGTGATCTGGAAAAACTGGCCGACGAGGCTGAACGGCACCGCGACGGCGTTGGCGACAACCGACGTCACCAGGAACGCGAGCACCCGGATACCCAGCACCCGCCAAAAGCCGTTGCGCACCAGCTTGAACGACCGGGCGATCGCATCCATGACCGGCAGCCGCTCCAGTACGATCAGCACCGGGGCGAACAGCACCACCGTGTAGAGGAACACCAGCAGCGCGAGGACGACCAGCACCAGCGGAATGCCCAGCACCACGGCCGCCGCGGCGCTGCCGATCGCCGCCAGCACCCCGATGATCACCGCGACCAACCCGGCAAGGGCCGCGACCACGACTGCTTCCAGCAGGGCCAGGCCGAGCAGGGCGAGCAGTCGCCCGCGGATCTTGGCCCAGGTTTCGCCGATGGTGATCGGTGACCCGAACACGGCCCGCCCGACGATGACGGTGAGCATGCCGGACAGCAGCATGCCGCCCAGCCAGCCGACCAGGATGCCGCCGCCCACCGACACCGACCAGGCCCCCAGGACCCCGGAGCTGAGTTGACCGGGCTGATCCCTGGCGAGCCGGTCGGCCGCGGCCAGCGGCCCGAAGAAGGCGACCTTGGTGACGATCTGCATGATCACCACGACGATGGCGGTCAGGCCCAACGTCGCTTTCGGGTTCGCTCGGACGTAGCCGACCGCGCCGTTGAAGATGTCGCCGAGGGTCAGCGGCCGCAGCGGGATGATCCCGGGTTTGACGGCCCCGTAGCCCGGCGGTGTGCCGAAGGGCGCGGGCGATCCGTAGCCCGGCGCGGGCCCGTATCCGGATCCGGGCCCATAGCCGGGGGGTGGCCCGTAGCCCGGCGGGGGCCCGTATCCGGGC
>NZ_BAAGDE010000028.1:0-72876 GCF_054660795.1 Mycobacterium sp. MUNTM1 | reverse complement strand
TGCCGGTGCCCCGCCACGCCCCCGACCACTTCGAACACCTACCCCCCGAAGCCCGTCTCACCATCAACTACACCGCGTCGATGATCACCCAAATGCGTGAAATCCCTTGGATACCATCGCTTGTCGTTGCGATTCTCAATGACGGAGCTATCGATGCGATCGTTATCGCGACCGGCGATGACTTGTCGATCCTGCCTGCAGATCTTCTGATTCCCTCGAAAGCGGTTCTGCTGCTGCAGCGTTTCCATCTGGGCGACGAATTCCGGGCGCGGTGGGCGGGAAATGCCGACACCATGACGAAACTGTTGGCGGCCATCGACAATCATCCCCAGTTGAATCGGTCGATGATCAGACACGCGTGCGCTTTCACCCGCAAGGATGAAATCCGGGATCCCGGAGTGCCTTTCACCCCGATGTCGATGGATGCGGCGTGGGCCATCCGCCACCTTTACACCCCGCCGCCGAAGCAATACACCTGCCCCGCCTACACAATGCGCGCCGAAACGTTCACGGCGGCCGAGATCGACTACATCCTGGACACAGCTGTCACGACATGGAGATTGCCCACTGCGCGGTTGAACCGGCCAGGACAAGCGCACCTCGAATCAGCGTCCATGTTCGCCTCACGCTGGTCAGAAACCGGTGAAGCCGTCCTTACCAGCCGACCACGACACTACGATTCGCGGATCGCCGGCTATTTGTACGCGGCCACGCGTGAAGCCCTGAACAGCGATGACCTGGAACGGGCCTCATGGTATGCGCAGTTCCTGCGCTACCAAACATTGCCTACTGCGAGACAAGCCTCACCGCAAGGGAATTCATTGGTCCTCGCATAGGTGGGTGTGCCTGATTTGCAGGGTAAGGGGTATCCAGGCGCCGGCGTGGTGGCGTCAACCGCGCTCAGGCAACGTTTGGTCGACTCTGCATCAAGACCCAAGCAGTAGCACTTCGCATAAACGGAAGATATCAACCGTCTAACGCGACTGTCATGTGAAGCAGCGCTACTTAGCCCCGTCGCCGACGTCGTTCAGCATCAAGGTCGACCAGCCTGCCGTGATTGTCGATGATGGCGGCGATTCGGTCGGCGATGCCGCGGATCACGTCATCGCTGACGTACGGCTTGGCGGCTTGGCGGTCGATACGCATTCGCGCGGCCACCGCGTCAAGGTAGTCGGAAATATCCTGGCGCGCAGTGAGTTCGCTGATAGATAGGCCGTGGTCGGCCAATAGCCGAACGAGCAGCCCGGCGCGGTCGTTAAGCCAGGGCGAGCGGCGCGCCTTCGTCATGGGCGTGGCCGCAATTGTTCGCGTAGTGCGGCGATGAGGCGCTCGACGCTGTAGTTCCAGGCCCAGTAGCTAACGCGTGCCGCTACCGATGCGGCCAGCTCAGGCAGCTGGATCAACCTTGCCGCACCGGCGTTCGTCGCGATCTTGGCACGGTTGCCGGCTCGCGGGGCGACACGTTCGTCTTCTGTGTTGCCGCCTCTCAATTTTTGGCGCCTGTTTTGGGGTGGGCGATGGTTAGGGCGAGTTGCAGGTAGTGGTTGGTGTCAGCTGGGTTGTCCCAGTTGCCGCCGCCAGCGTCGGTGAGTCCGCGGGCGAGGGTGATGACGGCGTTGGCGATCATGTCGAGGTTTTCGGGGTCGGCGCCTTCGGTGCCGGCGAAGTGTTCGGCGATGGTGCGACTTTGGTCTGGCGTCGGAGGGATCGGGTTAGCTTGGGCCCTGGTGGGGGGTGTGTCGGGGCCGATGCGTCTCATTGGTATTTCGGCGTCGCGGATGACGTCGACGACGAAGGACTGTCCGTCGCGGTGTTCGATGATGGATCCCCACCGCGAATAGGCAGTTTGCTTGCTTACGTTGACGCGTTCACCGATCTGGGTCCAGGTGGCGCCCTCGCGCCGGGCGCCGGCGACCGCGTTGCGTAGGTACTGCTCGGAGGCATTGTGGATGTCGTTGAGCACCGTGAGAACGTCAAGGGTGTATTCGCGGGCGGTGGCGTGGGGGGCTTCTTTGGCGCGGCGGTGCAGGTAGCCCACCACCAGATGTGCGAGCCAGTTTGTGTCGGCGGGGGACAGGTTGCGGCCAACGTCGTTTGCGGCATCGCCTAAAGGGGACCGGGGAACGGCATAGCCGTCGTCAGACATGCTGCCGAAGATACCATATCGTCTGTAACCCAGGACAGATGTCCGAAATCAAGGACGTTCGTGTCGGGCCGGCTGCTCTTGCTACAGCGCAGTGGTCGACGGTCTGGCCGCTGAACGATCCTGGCCAAGGTTATTGGGTGCTGCCGAGATGAGCGTTCCCAGCGCCCTGGCCAGCGGCCGGGACGTCGCGAGGGTTAGATCGGCTAACATTCCACGCGAACAGCACGCAGGCGGCGCCTGAGCAAACGTGCTTGTGAGGTGGGGAGGTGGGGTGGTCCACACCCGTGGTTCGCGAGAGGTACTGCCGTGCAAGATGTTCTAATTCGATCCGGAATCCTGCACGGTGTTGCTCCTGATGCCGTTGCGGCGTTGATTGCTGACCTTCAGCAAGTGTCGTTTCCCCCTAGGCGCACCGTGTTCGCCGAGGGTGAGTCGGGTGACGACTTGTACATCGTGCTGGCCGGCAAAGTAATGATCCGCCGCAAGACGCTTGATGGCCGTGAATCCGTGATCGCGGTGCTGGGCCCCAGCGACATGTTCGGCGAACTCGCATTGTTCGACCCGGGCCCGAGAACCTCAACTGTGAGCACGCTGACGGAGGTCCACGCAGTGAGGATGGATCGCCGCGCGCTTCGCGCCTGGATTTCCGCCTATCCCGACATCGCGCAACAGCTGCTGCGAGTTCTGGCGCGTCGACTACGCCGCACCAACGACGCGCTGTGCGACTTGATCTTTACCGACGTTCCCGGCCGGGTGGCTAAACAACTGCTCGATCTGGCTAAACGATTCGGCGCAAGCAATGAAGGGACTATCGCTGTCGATCTCGGTCTCACTCAGGAAGAGCTCGCGCAACTCGTTGGATCGTCGCGCGAAACGGTCAACAAAGTACTCTCGGATTTCACCCAGCGAGGTTGGATCCGCCAAGAAGGTAAGACTCTTTTCATCATTGACCCTGGCAAACTTGCCCATCGCGCCCGAAAGTGATGTGGGCCCGTGGGAGATGTGGATTCACGCATACTTGCGAGCGATGGTTCCGAGCTCGTCGGCGAGTTCGCGGGAAACGGCGAGGAGTGTTCCCTGAAGTTCGGGAACGTCGCCTTGGGTAGACGTTGCGGTCCGCGCGGTCGTGATGTCGGAGCGGATGAGTTCGATTGTGGCCCGATCGTCCGGCGTGAGATCGAATGCGGCGACAGTCCGGAGCAGGGCTTGAACCAGTGCAATGGTAGGTGAGTCGGGGTCTTGCATTCGGCCATGATAGTCGGGCCGGATCAGGTTTTGTCTGAAGAATTGATGCTAAAACTGCTGGCGCGACACCGAATTCACTGTGCCTTCAAACTCTGGTCTGATGTTGTGGTTGGGGTGGAAGGTGCGACGTTGTCGCCCTCGCAAGTGAGAAGGGCACTCGCATTGATGCCGCGATGATGGGAGCATCGACTGTCGGCAGTGACGTCGGAACGCACGTCTACCCAAGCGAAGTATGGGCGTGTGGGCTACCTGCAGTCCATCCACCGTGGATGTAGCTGATCACTTGAGGAGTTCAGGGTTCGAGACGCTAGCACTCCTCCTGTCACGATCGCTATCAGAGCAACTGTTGCAGTCCACGTTGCATCTTCGCGGGAAGGCGGATTGCGTGTCTCAAAACGGCGGCGGTTCCCAAGTGAACAGCTCGGTGATGCGTGACCATTTGGCGCGTGCGGGAGGGTCGAACTTTGCCGCGAGCTTCTTGACGTCGGTCCAGAACCGTTGGTCGTCCAGGTTTCCGGTACCGCGTTGCTCGCTGCCCAGCATGACCAGAAGCCTGTCGAGCTCGGCTTGCTGGTCCGGGGCGGGTGCGATGATGTCTGGCACGAGTTCGATCGCCCAACGGGCGGTTCGGACGTTGCCGTTTTCATCAAAAAACAGCGCGTTCACCAAACCACGCCGGTAAGGCATTGGCCATTCATCGAGTGAGTCGGAGTTCGCGCATGCACGAACTCCCTCTCGCTGGACCAGCACCGTGTCGCGCATGGCGCGGATACCGACCGCATTTCCCAATCTCTGCTGAATCGGCGTGTCGAGAGCCGCGATGTTGGCTGCCTGCAGGCGCGCTGCGAGGATTCCCGTGTAGAAATGCACGCCGGCAAGCAAGTCACTAATCAAAGTCGTTGGCTGCCCGAGGATTAGCGGTGCCAGGCGGCCCAATGCCCAACGGACCCAGAGCATGGTTCCCGCCACGGCGACAGCTGCCATTTCAGTTTCGACGTGCGGCTCGCGAGCCCGGCCGTGACCCGATCCATGTGAGTTGCGTATATCGCCGACGCGTATGACGATTTTCATCGCACCCTGCACCAGCGCACGCAAATGCGTGTCGTTACTGAGGTCCTGCCCCGGCTGACGATGCAGGACTTCGTGCGCTGATTTGATCAGGTCTGGGAAACTGCTGTTCGACAGGGCGACCTGGCCACGCTCAGTGATAACAACGCGGGCAACCGATTCGGCAAGTTCTTTGGCGCGCCCCAATACAAGTGCTCTGTCAGCTGTGCGCGTGGCGTCGCGCAGTCTGTTCCGGTGGGCCAGGATCGTCGTCCACGCATCCTGATCAATGCCGACAGGCTTTGCTAGGTCCAAATCATCGGCCACCAAAAGCTCCTCGCTGCCTCGGAGATCGTAGTTGCTGCTGTGCCCGGGCTACAGCACCAGCGCACTGCATCCCAGAGCGGCGACCACCCGCCCCAGATTTGCGTACTTGCTCTGGTGCGGGTCATGGCGGGACGAGTTCTCGCAGGTCGACATGTGCGCTTACCTTCGATCAGGAGCTTCATACGGATCGTGATCCGGATCCGCGGTGTCGCGTCCCACACTAAGACGATTCCGAGTCTCCGATCTCCGCTCATGGATGTTCGTCCGATCCGGCCCAGCGCTGGATCCTCACGACGTGTCGGCACTCTCTAGGGTCAGCCCGTTGAGGCGTCGTTCGGATGTGTCAGAACGCGGGCGTGCGTCACCGCCGTAGCGGCTGCCACAGCTTGCTCCCCAGGGGTGGTTACCCTTGGAGGCCAAGGAGTTTGCGCAGGAGGGTGCGAAATGTATGTTCCCGTTCACTTCGCGGCTGGCGATGCCGTTATTGACGAGCTGCTGGACGGGCATGGTGCTGCGGACCTGGTGACGGTCACCACGCAGGGGCTTGTCGCGACCATGCTGCCGTTCATCTACGTACCCGGTGACGGCACGCGGGGCGCGCTGCATGGTCACGTTGCGCGCAACAATCCTCAGTGGAAGCTCGCGCCCACGGGAGACGCAATGATTATCGTCCACGGGCCTGACGCCTACATATCCCCGTCCTGGTATCCGTCGAAGGCCGAGCATGGCCGGGTTGTGCCTACCTGGAATTACGTGATTGCACACATCTATGGGCAGCTCGTTGTGCATGACGACCCTGAGTGGGTCCAAGATGTGGTGCACCGCCTGACCGTCAAGCACGAAGCAGACACCATCCATCCATGGTCCGTCGAGGATGCGCCGCCGGAGTTCATCGCGGGGCAACTGCGCGCCATCGTGGGTATCGAGTTGGTGATCAGCCGGATCGAGGCCAAGGCCAAGCTGAGCCAGAATCGGCCGGCGGCCGATATTGATGGCGTGATCGGTGGGCTGCGCTCGCGCGGCGACGATTGCAGCGCCGACGCTGTAGCACGGGTTCGGCCTGACGCCTCGACACGCTCACGCCCAGCGAAGCCATGATGGCGCAGTAGTGGGTGTCCTCGGTGGCAATTACTTTCGGGCGATGAGGTAGGCGTGTCTAGTTGATTCGAATCCGTCGTTGTCAGGTTCGCGGGCGAGTTCGGCATACCGGTGCAGGCCCGCCCGTTTGAGTCGGCCAGCAATGTCGTCGGGTTGCCGGCGGAAAAACGTCAGTTCGACCTGTTGGTCGAATGCCTGGTGCACGGTTCGGGGCTGGTCTCCGACCTGAAATGCCAGCAGTAGCAGACCGTCGGGGATCAGGATGCGAGAAAACTCGTCGAATACATCATCAAGGTGCGGGTCGGGGAAGTGAATGATCGAATACCATGCACAGACCCCGCCAACGCAGGCGTCAGGAACGTCAAGACATGTCATGGAGCCAACCTGAAACCCTAGATCCGGATTGAGACGTCGAGCCTGGTCAATCATATTGGTTGACAAGTCAATTCCGCATGCCTCAACGCCATGGCCGCACAAGATCTGGGTAGTCGCCCCAGTCCCGCAGCCGACGTCGACAACACGCTTGTTCTGCGTCATCATCACCAACG
The DNA here is from genome assembly GCF_054660795.1 of Mycobacterium sp. MUNTM1. Lineage (NCBI taxonomy): Bacteria > Bacillati > Actinomycetota > Actinomycetes > Mycobacteriales > Mycobacteriaceae > Mycobacterium > Mycobacterium sp. MUNTM1. Next base: position 66,465 of record NZ_BAAGDE010000028.1, on the reverse strand, counting down.
TGGCAAATGCCTTGAGCACGGCAAGATCTAGCGGCTTGTCATCGAGGTGACAGTGGAAACGCTGAGCGTACGACGCGGCCGTCCGGTCGTACCCGTCGCGCGTCGTCGTCAGGAAATTGGGCTCGTCCACAGTCCGCATTGTCCCTTGACCCGACGGTACGCGACTAGCACCAGCCTCCCATTACTGCAGCGGTGAGTGGAAGTACCAGAGCTGGCCTTCCAGGTCCCGGGCGCCCCATTCCCGAACACCGTAGGGCTGATCTACAGGCTCCTCGATAACCTGCGCGCCCGCCGCTACGCAGCGGCGGTAGTGAGCATCGACGTCATCGACGTTGATCACGGTCATGCCGGTGGCAGCACCTACTGCCTTGGGCGACTGGTAGTCCGTCGCGGGCGGGTGCAGCCAGATCACATGGCTGCCCGCGCTGACTTCCGCGTGGAAGTACCGGTTCTGATCGTCGCGTTGCAGCGGTCCTGGGGTCAGCCCGAACACGCGCACCAAGTAGTCATGCGCGGCGGGCAAATCGTCGTAAACGAGCAGGGCCGTAGTGCCATGAACGGTGGACTCCAACATGGTCATCTCCTCAATGGTTGCGAACAATTCACCTGCGGTCGGCAGGTCGACATCGTTGAGTGCGTTGGACATTCGCGACAAGCGGGCCGCCAGATCGGCTGCCAGCGCGGCCCTGCGGCGGGTGTCCTCCAGATGCCGCTGCATCGTCTGTCTGATCTGCCACTGCGGGTCGTCGAGAACATCGGCAACCTGCTCCAGCGAGAATCCCAGCCGCCGCAGCACGCATATCCGGTACAGCCGGGCGACATCGGTGCCGTCATAGAGTCGGTGACCTGACCCCGACCGCCGCGACGGCACCAGCAGGCCGATGTGGTCGTAGTGATGCAATGCCCGCACCGTCAGTCCGGTCAACTCCGCAAGAGCACCGACCTTCCACACCTGATCGGCTGCCCCCGCACGTTCGAAACCACCCACAAATCAGAACGTTAGAACCTCACCTAGCGTCAGGATCAACCCCTGCACACGGGCCAGGGTCAAACGGCGGCCGAAATCTAGTAGCGCGGCCGGATGCCTTGTCGGAATACTGACCGCATGACACAGATCCCGCGCGATTATGCCGGCATCGAGTTTTGCGCCAACGTGGAGCGCGTGGATCGCGACTGGCTCTGGCGCGAACTGAGCGAAAACGCCTACTGGGCCAAATACCGAAGCCGCGGCATGTTCGACCAACAACTTGATTCTGCCTGGCGCGTGGTCGGAGCCTACGACACGGTTAACGGCCAGATGGTGGGTTTTGCACGCGCGATCTCCGACAGTGTGTCCCTGGCCTATCTGGCCGATGTGTACGTCGATCGCCAAGCGCGCGGCCGTGGCATCGGCACCGGGATTCTGCGCCTCATGATCGACGGTGGCCCCGGTCGGGACTTCCGATGGATGCTGCACACTAGCGACGCACATAGCCTCTACGCCGAATTTGGTTTCACCGCACCGGACTTCACGTTCATGCAGCGTGACTTGCGCCTACAGCATGCGCGTGCCTGAAACAGGTTGCCCACACGACACCCACGGACGAGCAGATGGTGCAACCGCTAGCCTTCGTTGAAGGCCCAGTCCACTTTTAGATCCCACAGCAGGTGTTTTCCGAGAACCACCCGCTTCATGGGAGCGCGATCTGGAGTTCGGTTCGAGTTGCAACAACCGATTACGGATCATGCGAGTGAATCGGCCATCCAGCCTCAGCGAGGACAGTTCGATCGTGCCCAAATTGCTGCTCAGAGCTTCACGGATCCGTGCAGTATCCAGGCGCGTCTCCTGCATAACACTGCACAGTAACGCCATCGATGCGCCCAAGAAGCTGCGTTTCGCCCCGCGCCTCCCGCCGGAGCCGCTGCAGGAACAGGCTCAAGCTCGGCGTAACTTATGCGCCCAGTGGTGGGAATTGGTCGCTAATGGGCCAACCGCGTTCTCCGAGGTACTTCCTGACGCGTTCGACCTCAACGGGTGAGGGCATCTGATCGGTGATCTTGGTGATCATGACCCGGATATCGGTTGCCTGGATGGGGAGGTCGCCGTGCTCGATGAGCACAGTGGCGACCTGTATCACCTCGTCGTCCGACAGGCGCCGGCGCAGCAGTGCCAACAACGCAAAGGTGTCAGTCGCCGGAACTCCCTGAGGGTAACCGGCTCGCAGAAAACTCACGATCTTGGCGAGAACACCGGAAACAGGCATCGACACCCCCTTGCGCGGCTGTAGCCATCGGCACCTTCGCGCACCGGCCTTAATGACCAGCCAACCACAGTCGATGGCCGCGGTGTGCAGTGCTGCCGACCTCATTGCTGTGCGGCTCTGCCGCATGCTGCCTTGGGGAGATGCGCGATCACCGAGTCGGTGAGGCGCAGGGTCACGCCGATGCTGATCATCTCGGCGCGGCCGCGTTCGTAGAGCCCGGACACCGCGTCCTCGACGAGCACGATCCGGTAGTCACGCTCACTGGCTTCGTAAACGGTTGCGCGGGGGCAGTTCGGGTAGTTGCATCCGGCGACCACCACGGTATCGACGTGATTGGCGTGCAGATGGTCGTCGAGGATGGTGCCGAAGAAGGCGCCCCACCGGGGCTTGTAGAGGACGATCTCGCGATCGCCAAGCCGCTGAGGTCGCCCCGAGAGCAGCAGCTCGTCGTCGAATTGGGTGTCCGGCTCGGGCGTGAGGCCGGGGGCCAGCAGCCGTCCGGGCGTGCCTGGACGCAGCATCGGGGTGGTGCCGCTGACAAGGTCTTTGCGTACCAGCTCGGCGTTGCTTCCATCGGCCAGGTAGAGCCGCACGATATGCACGATCGGCAAATTAGCGTCGCGAAATGCCTGACACAGCCTGGCGATCCGGGGCACGGCAGTCGACGTCCCCGAGATCTCCAGCGCTCCGCCATCGAGGGTGTCGGCTTGAACATCGACGGTCACCAGGGCTACAGAATCGAAGTGCGGCTCGACGAAGGAAGGCATGCTCATAGCATAGGTACGCGCTTCAGCACCGTTCCGATGCTACTCAGGTGCCAGGATGCGGGTGCCCCGCAGTTCGAGACATTCCCGAAAGTCGTTGCGCTCGCGTACTTTATGGGTGCCGTTGAATGGACTGGCCGCCGCTGGGCGGCCGATATCGTTGTCGCGAGCGATTTGCCTGAAACCAACGGCCCGCGGCGCGCAACACCGATCGCCGCGACAGCCGGTATCGTCGTCGCGTGCGTGAATTCCTCCGCTCATTGCCCGTCTTTGCCGGCGTCATTCCGGACTTCGATACCAGCGCTCTCCCTGACGAGCCAGTGGAGCTGTTTGCGCAGTGGCTTCGCGACGCAGTCGATGAAGGCGTTGTGGAACCGCACGTGATGACCTTGTCAACGAGCGATGAAACCGGCGCCCCAGATGCCCGCGTGCTGATCCTCAAGGACCTCGACGAACACGGTTGGTGGTTCGCCACCAACTCCGAAAGCGCCAAAGGCGTCCAGCTAGCAACCCAGCCTAAAGCCGCACTCACCTTCTACTGGCCCACGGTGGCTCGACAAATCCGGGTACGCGGCTCGGTGGTCACCGGTCCCGTCCAACTCAGCGCGGCAGATTTCCGATCACGGTCCACCGGTGCGCGCGCCGTTGCCTTGGCCAGCAAGGAAAGCCAGCCACTCGTCAACCAAGCAGCCTGTGCAGAAGCCGTGGCCGAGGCGGAGCGTCAACTTGTCGCCGATCCCACTCTGGTCGCGCCGTCATGGCAGGTCTATGCGCTCGTCGCCAACACCGTCGAGTTTTGGCAAGCCGACAAGGACCGGATGCACATGCGGGTCCAATACCGGTGTCGCGACGAACTTTGGACCCGTACTCTACTCTGGCCGTGATGCGACCATAGACTGCCTCACCGATTGCATCGCTGTTGGCCCGGCGTGCAGAAGTCCGCGGCTCATGGGTCACGGGAAAGCCCGCCGAGTTGGCGATGAACATCGCTTGTGCGCTTCTGAATGCTGCGCATCCTCCCTGCGCGCCTCGGACATGCTGACGATCTCGGATGCAGGGTCACATCGGTGAACTTCGAATAGCGCACGATTCTAATGCGTGCACTCGACCGGCAGAGTGAGTGGAATTGCAGTGAAATCGCTTATGCACCACAGCAGTTCATGTGTATTGCAATGTAGCTGAGATGGAGACACGATCATGACTCATTGATCTTGCGCTGCAGATACCAGGAGAAGTAGCCACCGTATCGGTGCTGCAGATCGGGCTTGCGCCAGTCGTGCCCGTCAATCACGCCGCGGCACCTGGCGCTGCCACAGTTGCATTCCATCTGGCCGTCGTAGTCGTCGAATAAGGCGTAATCGGTGGTGAGTTCCTCGCCGGCGGCGACATCGCGCATCGCCACCAGCACGATGTTGCCAGCGAAACCTACGTTTGGCTCACAAGAATGGTTGATGAACAGCATCACCGGTTCGTATTCGTCCGGCGAAAACGCCACGAGGTGGAGCTCGTCGGCGATTTGAATCTCAGAGTTCGGCAGTGGGTCGGGAAGTTCCTCCAGCTGCGACGTCGTCGCGATGTGCCCGCCCTTCACCGCGACGATCTCACCAGCGCGGATCGGCACGACCGCGAACAGCCCGCGCCCGGCAATGTCGCTGCGCACACCCTTGCATGCTTTCGGACTGATCCAGGACGACACCATGCCGTTTCTTCTCTCTCGTCCCGACGTCGCGACTACGTTCGCACTCGGTAGGCAGGCGACCTTGGAGGCCTAAAGTATGCCGGAAGATATCGACGTTACTGAAGCCGGCAGGGTGCGCCGGTAAGTGCGACGTGCACATCACGAACCCACGCATCCTGCCTGTCGGCTCCGACGACGACTGGCTACCGCTGTCGACAGCATTGCCTGACAGAGTTGCCACGCAGTCGACCGATCGCCGTGTTACCAGCGACCTCCCACCGAGACCGCTGTGTGTGAGCGACACCGGCAAAGTCCCTGGGCAGCATTCGCAGCTGGACCTACGAAGGGCCGACAACTCCATGTTGCCGTCGGCACATGTGCATATGAGGGGGCAAGGTCACCTGGGGCTTAGGAGCTGGGGCACAACCTGTTTGGCGAATGCTCTCACCGCCTTGGGATTGTCGAAATCCATCGTTACGCTCGCTGTGGTGATGGTCGAGAGAATCAGCCGGGCAATCGCCTCGGCAGCGACACGTCCGCGTGACTTCGACAGCACTGCGCGTTGGGTCACCAGATAGCGTTCCAGTTCGGCTACCGCCGGCCCGATCACAGTGTCGGGATCGGTCATGAGGATTTCAGGGATGTAGCGCGCGGCTCGTCCGGTGGTCACCAAATGGCAGAAGACAGCTATCACCGCTTGATCCACCGGCCGCTCCGCGCGGTCGGCTGCGGTCAGCATGGCGGCCGTCCGCCCGGAGTATCGGGCCAAAGCGGTCTTGACGATGGGGTCTCGGTTGTCGAAGTTGCGGTATAGCCAGGCTCGCGAGATTCCGGCGGCTTCGGCGATCTGCGCCATCGATGTCGCCGCAATTCCCTGATCGGCAAAGAGTTTGATAGCAGCCTCGACGATCTGCTCGCGTGCCTCTGCCGTCATGACGTGGCCAGCACCGCTTCCCGCGGGTGCACGGAGCGCGGTGCGGCATCGATGAGAGTCAGCGCGCGCGTGACCGCGTTGCGTTGCCCCTCCGCGATCCGGTAGTCCGACCCCAGTTTCCCGGATTTGCGTAGTCGCTCGCGGCGAGCTACCACGGGACGCAGGGCGCGCGCTACCGGGTGATCGACTTTCTCGGGATCGTCAGCATGCTCCTCGATTTGGTTGACGATGGTGTTGGAGATGCCCCAGATGACATAGGAGATGGCGGGACGTAACAGCGGAGCCGCGGCAGGCCGCGCGAGGCGCGGTAGGGCGCGCTCAGCTCGAATTCCGTTGCGCATCACCGCTTTGTCGAGGACACGCGTGTCGTGGTCGGCTGGTGCGAAGATGGCGTTGGCCAGCTGCGTGACGAGGCCGGCGTTCTCGATCGTGAAGGGCAGCAGGTCGTCGGGTATCCCCATCAGGTATCCGATCCAGCACCACAGCGCCCGAACGGCGTCGGATTCGTCGTCGGTGAATTCGACCCCTACCATCTTCAGTGCCGCGAGTGGGAGGACCAGAAACGCGGAATTGGTCACCGCCATGCCCGCCAGGTGAATTGGCGCGCCCCATGCTGTGGTGTTCCACCGTGGGTCGGTGCGTAGCCGCCGCCGCACCATGGCGTGCACCAGCCGAATCTTGACCGTTGCGGCGAATCCGTTGCCACCTGGGATCAGGGCGCCCGGTTCCGTCGCGTCGAGAACCCAGCGACCCGTTTCCTCATACCGGCGAGCGGCCATCACCGTGGAATGACCATTCATCGCCTGCGGCTTGTTCAAGTCGCCGTACTTGTAGCCGATACGCAACGCGCCTGTGAGGCCGATTTGATTGGACAACCAAAAGCGCCACCACAGGGCCGCACCCCAGCGCACCTGTGCGGCATCGAACCACGAGGGAGGCCTCAGCAACGGCTCAAGCATCGGCTCCAGGCTGACTGGCGCACCCCTCACCGACGGCCTGGCCAGTGCCAACGCCTCGTCGAACCTTCGCCACCCCACCGGTCCCTTCCCCGCTAGCTCCTCGGCAACCGCATCAACAAGAACATCGGTCCGGAACATGTTGTCCACGAACACGTCAACGGCGTTGTCCGGGAACTGCTCCCGGGCCGCGGCAATCCGTGCAGCGCGTCCAGCATCATCCGTAATCTGGAGGACCACGAGCACCAGAGTAGACATCCAAGCCAAACGTGTCTACATCCCAAATTGTCGCAGTCTGTGTTCAAACTCTTACAAGCCATACCTGCCGGCCGCCCCAACACCAGATGGACCCAGTAGACGCCGTCCCAGTGAGCCCGCATCAAGTTGGCTTACGCAAGACGCTATGCACGGTGGACGCCCTGAGCGCACGGACGATCAGCAGCGCCGCCAACGACGAAGACGACGATCCATAACAAGTCGCCTCATGGTGACGAAATAGCCTGTGCGGCGCGCACAATGGCATCGGCTGAGCGGTCCACGTCGTCGTCTGTAGTCGCCCAATTGCAAAACGGCACCCGCAACACGTATCGGCCGTGCCAGGTTGTGCCGCCAAGCCAACAGGTTCCGTCGCGCTGGATGGCGGCCTGTGCGTCGCGGTTGGCGTCGTCTCCGCCCGGCAGCCGCAAGAGGACCTGGCCGAGTACGACGTCGTTGAGCACCGTCGCGCCGGGAATCGCGGCCAGGCGCTCGGCCATGCGTCGGGCTTGCGCGCAGTTGCGTTCGATCAGTTCGGCGATACCGGCGCGGCCCAGCGATCGGATAGCCGCATAGACGGGTAGGGCACGGGCGCGCCGCGAGCACTCCGGCACATAGTTGGTGCTATCGCGCTGGCCGTCATCTACCAGGAGGTAGGGGGCCGCGAGCCTCATTGCGGCGACGTGCATTTCAGGGTCGGCGACGATGGCCATCCCGCAGTCGTAGGGCACGTTGAGCCACTTGTGGGCGTCGACGGCCCAGGAGTCCGCCCACTCGATACCGCGGGTTAGGTGTCGGGTGGCTGGTGCCGCGGCGGCCCACAGGCCGAACGCGCCGTCGATATGCAGCCACGCGTTATGGGTGGCGCACGCGTCGGCGATCGGCTCGAAGGCGTCGAACGCGCCGCTGGCGGCGTTCCCGGCTTGGGCGCACACGATCGTCGGCCCGTCGCCTTCGGCCAGCGCGTCGCGGAGCGCGTCGGGTTTTATCCGGCCCTGATCGTCAGCAGCGACGCGGATGGCCGTGTTGGCGCCCAACCCCAGCAGGCGCAGGGTGGTGTAGACGGTGACGTGGGCCTGCTCACCGCACAGGATGCGGACCCGCGGCGCACCGATGAGCCCGTCATTTTCGACGTCCCAGCCGGCGCGGGCCAGTACCGCGTGACGGGCGGCCGCCAAACACGTCGTGTTGGCGCCTTGACCACCGGTGACAAAGCCGACGCTGGCCGTGGCCGGCAGCCCAAGCAGGTCCAGGATCCACGCCGAGGTGACCTCTTCGATGGCGGCGGCCGCCGGCGAGTGCGAATGAAAGTCGGCGCACTGATCCCATGCCGAGACCAGCCAGTCGGCTGCCAGCGCCGCGGGAAGGGCACCGCCGGTGACGAACCCGAAGTAGCGCGGTCCGGCGCTGGCGACCAGACCGGGGTCAGCACCAGCCACCAGTGCATCGACGACCGCTCTCGGGTCTTCGCCCTGCTCAGGAACCGGCCCGCCCAACGCTTCACGCACGCCGGCCGCATCCACGCGGGCGGCCACCGGGCGCTCATCAAGGGTGTCGAGGAACGCCTGTGCGTGCTGCGCGGCGGTGGTGAGACCAGCAGTGCGATCGGCCATGGCAATTACTTTCGGGCAATGATGTAGGCGTGTGCGGTTGATTCGAATCCGTCGTTGTCTGGTTGGCGGACGAGATCAGCGTATGGGTGTAGGCCCGCCCGTTCGAGTCGACGAGCGACATCGTCGGGTTGCCGGCGGGAAAACGTGAGTTCGACCTGGTGGTTGAACGCTTCGTGCAATATCCGGGGTTGGTCTCCGATCTGGAAGGCCAGCAGGAGTATGCCGCCGGGGATCAGGATGCGAGCAAGCTCGTGGAATACGTTATTGAGGTGTTCGTCGGGGATGTGAATGATCGAATACCACGCGCAGACACCGCCAACGCTGGCGTCTTGGGCGTCGAGGTCTGTCATGGAGCCGACCTGGAAACTCAGATCCGGATTGAGACGCAGGGCCTGGTCGATCATCTTGGGTGACAGGTCAATTCCGTATGCGTCAACTCCGTGGCTGCACAGGATTTGGGTAGTCGCCCCGGTGCCGCAGCCGACGTCGACCACGTGCTTGTTGTGCGTCATCGCCACCAACGTGGCGAATGCGTGGAGCATGGCAAGGTCCAACGGCTTGTCATCGAGGTGGCGGTGGAAGCGCTGAGCGTAGGGCTCGGCGATCCGGTCATATCCGGCGCGAGTCGTCGCCAAGAAATCATGTGTCATGTGGTTGTGAGAGTGATCGGATTCGGTCGGTGAAGACTGCGGTCCACTCGGAGAGGTACTGATCGTCGGGGATGTGGGCCTCAGGTTGGTGGAAGAGGGTGGTCGCGATGCGGGTTCCGAGGATGCTGTTGATTCCTAGTGCGGCTAGCACTTTGTGTTGATGTTTCGTGAGGTTGGGCGCCCAGGTGGTGATCCAGTCGGCGAGTTCGGCGTTGAGTCCGTCGATGAGGGCGGCGTAGGCGGTGTCGAGGCGGGTTGATTGGCCGGCTGGTGTGCGGGCGGCGATTTGCAGCAGCTGGATCTCCTCGTCGATGACGCTGAGTAGGTAGCGACCTAGGACGGTGAGTTCGGCGTGCAGGTCGCCGAGCCCGGCGAACAGTGCGCGGATGTCGCGCATGGCGTGGCGGCGGTCGAGCTGGCGATCGATCCCGGCGTCGAGCAAGGCGTCCTTGGATTTGAAGTGGCGATACAGGGCGCCCGAGCCGGCGGCCAAGCCCGCCGCGGCTTCGATTTGGGAGACGCTGGTGGCTTCAAATCCCTTGGCGCTAAAGAGTCGCATCGCTTCGGTGACCAGCCGTTCCCGTGTCGACACCGGTGCAGTCATTGACCTCTCCAAAGTGATCACTTACATTTGGCAAGAGCTTACTACACATGGCGTGTCTCGTGGGAGGACTATCAGATGGCGGAGCGCGACCAACCCGTGCCGCAGGGGCGGATCCGGCGCACCATGCCGCTGGCGGGCTTCGCTGCCCGCGCTGCAGGAGGCCGGTTGGTCGCTGGTTTGCGAGAGCGCACCGGTGATGACGGCGCGGTTGGGCGGTTTCACGAGCGCACCGCTGAGCGCTATACCGAACTATTGGGGCACTCCAAGGGTGTGTTGATGAAAGCCGGCCAGATCTTGTCGATGGTCGATGCCCGCGCACTCGGGACCGGCGGGTTCTGGCCCTATCAGAAGGCGCTGGTCCGACTCCAGGCTGATGCACCACCCATGCACCCGAGGCTCGTTCGCGATGTCCTCGATGCCGAACTAGGCTGCGCGGTGAAGCAGTTCGACCAGTTCGCCGAGAAACCAATGGCAGCAGCATCAATCGGCCAGGTACACCGTGCCGTCCTGCGCGACGGTCGCCAGGTTGCGGTGAAAATCCAGTATCCCGGTGTGGCCCAAGCGATCCGCGATGACCTCGCTAATACCGAGCTGCTGGCGACGTTTCTGCGCTTCATCAACTCAGCGTCGGGCATCAAGGTTGATGTTCGCCCGGTGGCGCGTGAGGCAGCAGCGCGGATCTCCGAAGAGGTGGACTATCGTCACGAGGCGGCGATCATCGCGATGTTCGCTGATCTGTACCGGGGCCACCCGTTCATCCGCGTTCCCGACGTCGTTCCCGAAGCCTCCACGGATCAGATCCTGACGATGACCTACCTCGATGGAATGGACTGGGCGGCAGCACAAGAGGCCGACCAAGACCTCAAAAACACCTGGGCCGAAGCCATCCTGCGCTTCAGCCACAGCAACTTCCGGCACGCCAACCTGCTGCACGTCGACCCGCACCCTGGCAACTACCGCTTCAACAGCGACGGAACTGTCGGATTCGTCGACTTCGGCTGCATGAAGGTCTTGCCCGAACCGATGCGCTGGCTCATGGTCGCCATGCAGCGCGCCGTCATCGACGGCCGCAAACACGACTACCGCACCCTGATGGCACAGGCCGGTTTCCTCGATCCCGACTCCGACCTGAGCGCTGACGAGCTCTATCAGTGGCAATCACAGATGTACTACGAGGCCATCACAGCACCACAGCCGGCCACCTACACACCCGAGACCATCGCTCGCACCGTTCGCGGCATATTCGGCCTGCGCGACGCCGACCATCCGATCAACCGCATGTACGCACCCGAGGACTACATGTTCGTGCCCCGCTTCCATCTCGTCGTCTTCAGCGTGTGCGCCGGTTTGGGCGCCACCATGCCGATCCGGGCCATCCACGAGGACATGGACGGGCTCGCCGAACCAGCCACTGAACTGGGCAAGCTGCACCACGCCTGGGTGCGTGAACGTGGCCTGCCCGGGGCCTTGGACCATCATGACCACCCCTAACAACCAACCGGCGCCCGCCCCCGACCTCACACCCAATATCAGCAACGTGCGGGCCCATCGTGACGGGTCGACCGCCACCAGCGAGGACACCATGAACTACGACGAGACTCCCATTCCGCGTGGGCGGATTCGCCGCGCCATGCCGCTGGCGGGCTTTACCGCCCGCGCCGCCGGGGGTCGGCTTGTCGCTGGTCTTCGGGAGAAGGCCGGTGATGACGGCGCGGTGGAGCGGTTTCACGAGCGCACCGCTGAGCGCTACACCGAGCTACTGGGCCATTCCAAGGGCGTGTTGATGAAAGCGGGCCAAATCCTGTCGATGGTCGACGCCCGCGCAGTGGGCACCGGCGGATACTGGCCCTACCAAAAAGCCCTGGCACGCCTGCAGGCTGACGCGCCGCCCATGCACCCCACTCTTGTGCGCAAAGTCCTCAGCGACGAACTAGGCTCTGCTGTCCAGCATTTCGTCGAGTTCGCCGATGAGCCGATGGCCGCGGCGTCGGTGGGGCAGGTACACCGCGGCGTGCTGCGCGACGGCCGCCACGTTGTGGTGAAAATCCAGTATCCCGGGGTCGCCCAAGCAATCCGCGATGATTTGGCCAACACCGAGCTACTGGCGACGTTCCTGCGGTTCGTCACGGCGGCATCAGGGATCAAGCTCGATGTCCGAACTCTTGCGCGAGAGGCCGCAGCGCGTATTGGCGAGGAGATCGACTACCGCCACGAAGCGGCCACCATCACCACGTTCAGCGAGCTCTACCGCGGTCACCCCTTCATCCGCATCCCCCAGGTCATCCGGGAAGCCTCCAGCGACCAAGTATTGACGATGACCTACCTCGATGGCATGGACTACCGAGCAGCACAACAGGCCGATCAGGATCTGAAAAACACGTGGGCCGAGGTCACCTCACGGTTCAACCTCGGCAACTACCGGCACGCCAACCTGCTGCACGCCGATCCGCATCCCGGTAACTACCGCTTCAACACCGACGGCAGCGTCGGCTTCCTCGACTTCGGTTGCGTCCAAATCCCGCCTGAAAAGCAACGCTGGCTGTGGGTGGCTTCGATGCGCGCTGCCGCCGAGGGGCGCACAGACGATTTCCGCGACCACATGATTCAGTTGGGAGCCATCACCGCCGAATCACCTTTGAGCACAGTCGATCTGCGGCGGTGGCTTGAGGAGACGAGTTACGAGGTCACCGCGCCGCAGCCGGTCACCTTCACACCCGACATCATCGCACGCACTGTCCGCGGATTCTTCGACATTCGTGACTCGGACCATTTCTTGGCGCAAATAACTGCTCCCCCTGAGTTGGTCTTCACATCTCGAATCACGCTCGCCTGCAATAGTGTCCTTACCGGCTTGCAGGCGACCCTTCCGATACGGGCGGTCCTCGATGACATGGACGGCGTCGCCCAACCCATCACTGAACTGGGCAAACTGCACCATGCCTGGGTGCGCGAGCGAGGCCTGCCCGGTGCCTTGGATCATCATGACCACCCCTGACGTTAGAGCCGGCGTGCGGCTGCCGTGGGATCCCGCCGACCCTTACCCGTTCTATGAGGCGTGTCGCCGCGGAGGCGATGTGGTGTGGGACAACACCGCCGCGACGTGGCTGATCCTGGGCTATCACCCGGCGCGACAGATCCTGGCGGGACCCGGCTGGACCAGCAACCCGCTGGCCAACCCCAACACCCCATCCGCCGTACGGGCAGCGGATCCAGACATCCTGCGCCGCAACATGTTATTCACCGACGGCGCCGATCACCAGCGACTGCGTGGCGCGGTCCGAGACTTCTTCACCCGCACTTTCATCGCCGGGCTGCGCGACGGCATCGCCACGCTCGCCGCGGATACGATCGACTCCATTCCCGCCGGAGCCGAGTTCGACTTTATGGCCGACATCGCCTTGCCCCTGCCGATCGCGGTCGCGGCCGCCTGGATGGGGCTCGACATCGCTGCAGCCCGGCTACTCCGCGAGGAGTCCGCCGCGATCACCCGGATGCTGGCCGACTCAACTGATGATGTCGCCGCCGAAGCCGGCACCGAGGCCCTCGCCGCGCTGCTCACCGAATTCCTTCCGTTGGCCGCCGATCGCCGCCGCTATCCCGGCGATGACCTGCTCAGCGTCATCGCCGCGGACACCGATCTCGAACTCGATGACGTCGTCAACACCGCCATCATCATCGCGATCGCCGGTCATGAAACCACCGCAAACCTGCTCGGCGCGACAATGATTCGCCTCCTCACGCCCTGGCCTGGCGGAGCCCGCCCCCTGGACACCATCACCACCATCGACGATGCGTTGATCACCGAGCTGCTGCGTCTTGATGGCCCTGTTCAAACCGTGGCGCGCACCGCCACCCAGGACCACGTTTTCAGCGACGTCAGTATTCGCGTCGGCGAACCCGCGCTGGTCGTGCTCGCCGCCGCCAACCGCGATCCCGCGGTCTTCAACAACCCCGACCAACTCCGCACCGACCGGTCCGGTCCGACGCCGCTGGCCTTCGGTCACGGGGTCCATTACTGCCTTGGAGCACCGTTGGCGCGGCTTGAGACCGCCGTAGCGCTTCAACAGATCCGGGCGCGCCGACCCATACTTTGTGGGAGTCCCACCTGGCGTGACAATCCCGCCATCCGCGGACCTCAGACACTGCCCTGCGTCTTCCTCGCCGCACCAGCGACCTGAATTTTTGGCAGCGCCACGCCAACGGAATCCGGTTGGTGCGTAGCAGATTTAGCGGCTTCACTTGGATGGTGTGTCTAACGGTCAGATGAAGGGGATCCGATTGCGCTGCTACACGGGCGGTCTCGAGGTATCACTCATCAGAACGTTCCATCGGGCGGTCGGAACCTTCCACAAATTCATCTTCGAGCTGTCACGATGACTCCCCTCGGGTCGGGCCGATCGCGGTGAGGACCTAGGACCATCAGTGATGGAGCCGAGCCGTTTCGAGTAGTATCTGCAATCCTTCTGGTATATAACGGATTTCATGTTCACCAGGTAATTGGCAATTGAACTTGACCCGCCCATCCGAAGATATTCCGGCGAACTCACCCGGCCGCGGCAATTACGTCGAGCAGATCGTCATGACCGCTGGTCCAACACTGCCAACAGCTCGTCGCGCTCGCCGCGATCATCTCGCGGCGCGGTGAAGGCGCATGGGTTCCTGCGCCGTTAAGGGGGAATGTGAAGTCATGTGTCGTTGAGCGAAGTTGACGCTGTGGGTGTGGAGCGGTCGGCCGGTATCGCTGACGGCGAACGCTCATCGCCGCGTTCTATCCACAGGTAGCGCAGGACTCCATCGTTATCGTTGGTTTCGACAATCTGGTCGGCTTGTGCGAGGACCGCAGGTTGGGCGTTGGCTGTCGCGATGGCGTGGTCGGCCACCTCGAACATGGGTAGGTCGTTGAGGTGGTCGCCGAAGACGGTCAGTGGAGCCTCGGTTAGCCCGAGATTGTCTCGTAGGCGCGCGACGGCACTGCCCTTCTGCGCGTCCGGATGGGCGACCTGCACTTCGGAGTAGCCGGGCACATAGCTGTTTACCGCGCTGGTCACCAGGGCGCAGTCGCCGAGCAGCAGACGAAGGCGGCTGACCAGCGTGCAGGCTTGTGAGTGCGGCAGGAACGTCGTTACCGTGGCGATCTGTTCGATGTCGACAACATCGGCAAGGTCATCGTGGTGCAAGCGAAGGCGGGGATCGCCGTACGCATGCTTTTCCGCGATGTACCAAGCATTGCCGGGATTGGCCTGTGCGCCAGGTGTGTAGTACATGTGGTCATCGACGCCGTCCCAGGTGGTCAGGATCGGTTCGATAGCGGCGTCCCGCAACGCTTGCACCGCGTCATCGGCGACCCCGGTGTCGAGCGTTCGCTGCTGGATATGGTGGCCGGAGTCCAGGTTGGTGATGAAGGCTCCGTTGAGCTCGATGATCGGCAGCGTCAGGCGGACTCCGGTAAGGAGTGCGCGGATGGCCGGGGCGCTTCGTGACGTCGCGACGGTGAATGCCAGCCCGGCATCAAGCAGCTGGTTGAGACCGTCCCGGGCGGTGGCGCTCAATGTCGCATCCGAACGCAGCAGTGTGCCGTCCAGATCGGAAACGTACAGCCGCGCAGTCACGGGCGGCGTTCGGCAGTGAGCACGCCCAGCCAGTCATCGGTGGAACACCACGGTTGTGCGTTTGGGGCGTATCGCTGGGCGAGCTCGGGGACTCGGGCGTGGTCTCGGACGGAAAAACCGACCGCCTTGAGTGCGTCGGTGAGTTCGGTCAATGATAAGGCGGTACGCCAGGGTTCGCCGCGGCGGCGTACCAGGCGCTCGGTGCGGCGTGCACCGACGAGTGGGTGTGTGCCGGTGACGATCTCGGGGTCACCAAAGTCTGTGACGAGGAGACTTCCCGGTGCGCAGATCGTGTTGAGATCGGCCAGAGTGCGATCAATCGCCGCTCGGGTGAGGTACACCGAGACACCGATCCACACGACGAGGCACGGTTGGGCCGGATCGAATCCCGCCTGGTGCAGACGCTGCGGCAGATGATCGCTTTCGAAATCGCACGAAACCCAGCGGACTCGTGCGTCCACAACGCGGCTCGCGCGGTCCAATAGTCGTCGCTTCTCCTGCTGGGTGGTCGGTGCGTCGACCTCGAAGAGGGTCGGCCCGGAATCCGTGATGGGCGTGCGCAGGCTGGTGGTATCGAACCCCGCGCCCAACAGGACGATCTGGTCGATACCCGCCGAGATCGCCTGCCGCAGAACGTCGTCGGTGTAGCGGACGCGCAACACAATGTAGGCATGTAACCCCGGCAGGTAGCCGTCGAGGGCGCGCAGCATCATGCGTGCAATGACCGGTCTGGCCAGCAGTGGTGCGTAACGGCCGGTGAACACCCTGGAGTCCGGGTCAAAGAGCAGGCGACGATCAGGCGGTTGCAGGGACTCCGCGGCCCGCTGGATCGCACACGTCTGTGCGGTCAGGCTGGCTGCTCGGTCCAATCGCCGACGAGGCATGACCTCAACCTATCGCGTGCCGACCAGAAACAGTCGCGGATCGTCTGGCGGGGCCTCCCCTCCGTCTGGTTCATAGGCGCCTACCCTCGATCAGCGTGACCGCAGTATCGGGGACTCAGACGACGAGCAGGGTGCTCAGTGGTTGGGGCCGACGAATCCGCTCGCGCGCCGACGTGCTCTCGACACCGGACGTCGAGGTCATCGCCGCCGCGGTGCGCCAGGCTGGCCCGCGGGGAGTGATCGCGCGGGGCCTAGGACGCAGTTACGGCGACCCCGCGCAAAACGGCGGGGGCCTGGTCATCGACATGACCCCGCTCAACCGCATCCACCGCATCGACCCGGACTCGGCGATCGTCGACGTCGACGCCGGCGTGAGCCTGGACGCCTTGATGCGAGCGGTCTTGCCGCACGGACTGTGGGCGCCCGTGCTGCCCGGGACCCGCCAAGTCACCATCGGCGGCGCGATCGCGGCCGACATCCACGGCAAAAACCACCACTCGCACGGCAGCTTCGGTAATCACGTCCTCTCCATGGACCTGCTCAAGGCCGACGGCACGATCACCACCCTGACACCCGAGGGACCGGATGCCGAATTGTTTTGGGCCACCGTGGCCGGCATGGGGCTAACCGGCATCGTGCTCCGCGCCCGGGTCCGGATGACACGCACCGAAACCGCCTACTTCATCGCCGACCACGACCGCACCCGCAACCTCGACGAGACCATGGAACTGCTCACCGGCGGCTCCGATGAAGGCTACGACTACTCGATGTCGGTGCCCGACACCATCTCCACCGGCACCCGGATGGGCCGGGCCGGATTCACCCGCGGATCACTGGCCACCCGCGAACAGCTCCCCCCACGACTACGCCGAGACCCGTTGCGGTTCACCGCACCTAAGCTGTTCACCGTGCCCGACATTTTCCCCAACGGATTGGTGAACGGGTTCACCTCCCGCATCGCCGCCGAGCTCGCCTACCATGTGTACCCCAAGCATGGCCGCGGCACCATTCAGAACATCACGCAGTTCTACCACCCACTGGATCTACTCGGAGAATGGAACCGCGCCTACGGACGAGAAGGCTTCATGCAGTACCAATTCTCCACACCGTTCGGCGCCGAACAGCAACTCGCCCACATCATCCGGGCAATCGCCGCGTCCGGGCACCGCTCCTTCCTCAACGTGTTCAAACGCATGGGCGCAAGTAATCGGGCGCCGCTATCGTGGCCACACCCCGGCTTCATGCTCAGCCTCGACTTCCCGATCAAACCCGGCATCGGGGCATTCCTCGACGGACTCGACGAGCGGGTGCTCGACGCTGGCGGCCGACTCTACTTCGCCAAAGACTCCCGCGCCAAAGCCCAGCACATCCCGAAAATGTATCCCCGCCTCGACGAATGGCGCACCGCCCGGAACAAAGCCGACCCCGGCGGCGTCTTTGTCTCCGACCTCGCACGACGACTCGAACTCGTCACCAGCCCCGAGCAACGACGGTGCCTCTAGGGTGTTGGTGTGAGCGATTCCTACCCTGTGCTTCACACAGCAACTCCGAGGGACTTTCTCGGAGAGGATCAATTCATCCAGGTTTCGGACCCAGGTGTTCGGGCGCTCGCGCGAAGGCTGCGGCACGCCACCGGCGATGATGCTCCGTTTGCCAAGGCGGCTTTCGAATGGGTGCGCGATCAGGTCGGACATTCGTATGACGTGTCCGATCCCAGGGTGACGTTGACCGCAAGCGAGGTCCTGCAACACCGGGTAGGCCTGTGCTACGCAAAGTCACACTTGCTGGCGGCGCTGCTGCGCTCCGAAGGTATCCCGACCGGTCTGTGCTACCAACGCCTTTTACACGGCAACGGACACGTCCTGCACGGACTCGTCGCCATCTACCTCGAGGAGGCGTGGCACCGCCAGGACCCACGCGGAAACAACGAAGGCATCGATGCCCAGTTCTGTCTCGGCACAGAACAACTCGCTTGGAAGGTCGATGAATCCCTCCGGGAAATCGACTACCCCCAGATATTCCCCTCGCCTGCACGCTGTGTCATCGACACCCTGCGCGGCGCCACTGACATCCTTGCGCTCTACGACACAGGCTTGCCCACCGAGCTTCCCGGCCGAAATTAGCGCGCCATCGGGGGCGGTTCGTCAATCCTTCTCGACATCCGTCGCACCGATCCAGCGGTTGCAGGCATCGACTTAAGCTGCTGCAACGGTTTTCGGTCATGGTGCGCTGGCCCGGTGATACGAAGGTGCCCCAATCCGGTCGGTGCCGGTGGCTTCAACGGTTGGCTGGTGATGTGGGCCGTGGGGGTCCAAGCCAGCTGGTGAGCGCTGTAGTGAGTCCGGTTTGTGTGCCGTTTCCGACCCAGGCGACGTAGCCATCGGGTCGAATAAGCACGGCGTGAGGTGTTGTGACGTTTCCGATGATAGGAAGTTCCCAACCGCCGGCGTATTCGGCGTGGATTACCGACAGCGTGTGTGCCCATGGGGAAGCGTCGAATGACCATGGCGTGCGAAGGTTGAGGAGTACTGCCTGGCCGTGGTGAAGAAGGGTACAGACCCGTGTTGGGCCGGCCGCGGTATGTACGTCGATGTCGGGCATGCGTCGGCCAAGTTGGGGGTGTCCATGGCCGAGGTCGTAATGGATGTCCAGGCCGCACATCATCGCGGCGATCCGTCTGCGCGGCCCGTCCAAGGCGATCAGCTCGGATACAGCGTCGCGTAGCGCATCGATGCGAGCGCCGCTGCCGTTGAGTGCGGTTTGGGCCATGGTGTTATGAAGTACGTTGGCGGCCACGGGATGTCGTTCGGTGTGGTAAGTGTCCAGCAGCATCTCTGGTGAGGTGCCGTTGATGACGTGGGCCAGTTTCCAGCCCAAATTCATCGCGTCTTGCATGCCGGTGTTGAGGCCTTGCCCGCCAATCGGGAAGTGCACGTGGGCGGCGTCGCCGGCCAGCAACACCCGACGATCGCGGTAGGACGACGCTTGTCGCGTGACGTCGGTGAATCGGGAAATCCATGTGGCGCTGCGTATTCCATAGTCGGTACCGCGTATCGTGATCAGTGCCTCGCGAACGTCATTGAGGGTCGGCTCGCCGATTTTTCCGACATCGGGTTCGGCCACCATGACCCGCACCGGTCCGTCGTCCTCCAACTTGAAGAAAGAGTGGAACCCGCCAGCGCGGTGCATACCCCACGGCGGATCCTCGCCCATTTCGACGTCGGCGAGCAGGCAACTCGTTGAAGGGTCCCATCCTGGGAAGTCGATGCCGGCGTTCTTGCGGATGAGGCTGCGCCCGCCGTCGCAGCCGATCAGGTACTGCGTTCGCAACGTCGCACCGTCGGACAGTGCGACATCGACACCGCCGTCGTCTTGCGTGAAACCCGTTACCTCACAACCCAAGCGGAGGTTTGCGCCGAGTTCACGCGCCCATCCCGCCAGGGCGCGCTCGATGCGGTACTGCGGCAGCCCCAGCCCATAGTTATGCCGCGCGGGCAGATCGCCAATGGGGAGCGGAATACCCGCGTAGTGCCCGATTTGGCCGGTCCATCCTTGCGTGAGGAATCGGTCGACGATGCCGCGTTGGTCGAGTATCTCGAGGGTGCGTGATGTCATGCCGCCGGCGCGTGATCCGGCGAGATCGTGGTGGGTGCGCCGTTCGATCACGGCGATGTCGATGCCAGCCAGGGCGAGTTCACCGGCGAGCATGAGGCCGGTGGGGCCGGCGCCGACGATGAGAGCATCGTGGTCGATCATGTGGAGTCCGCGGGAAAGCCCGGGACGACACGGCCGGACAGGGCGGCCAGGCGGTCGATGGCAGGGGCATGGTCGTCGATGGGTTGCGGCGGGGCGAACTGGCCGCTGCGCTGCAGAGCCGCGGCATGCCGCTGGGCGAAAGTCAGCGCTTCCAGCGCCAGATCGCCTGCCCCGTGTCGGGACTGGCCTGTGGCTGCGGCGATGTCCCAGCCATGGAGGAGCAGATCGGCAACGCGAAGGGCCAGCCGGCTGCGCAGCTGGGTCGGGAGATCTGTTGAAGGCGCAACCGTTCGGGCGAGTGCTCGCTGCATTACCGCCGTCGAGAAACGGTAGCGGTCCAGGAGATCGCCGGGTTCTTCCGAGCCGCTGAGGGTTTGGCTACCGGTTGGGTGAAGTTGCTGAGCGAAACTGAGGTTGACCTCGACAACGTGTTGGGTCACCTGGGTGACGTTCCAGTCTGTGCACGGGGTGGGCGCCTCCCATTGGGTGCTGGTGAGGTGCGCAAGCAGGTCATCCACGGTCTGAGCGGCGCGAGCAAAGTGTGTCGGGTCGGCAAAAGCCATGTCCGGGATCCTCTGCGATCTGGTTCGGGAGCCGGCGGTCTCGTCGAGGGTTATCGGGGGGCCGAATAGCCGGAATCAGCAACCGACGCGGATGGTCGTATCCCAGCGCGTCGAATACGTTGTGCACGAAGGACGTCGGCATGAACTGGCGCGCCTCTTCTCCTTTGGGTCGATCGACTAGTTGGCGAGCAACTCGAGATAGTCGACCCCACCGACATAGATCGTATCTTTCGCGGATCCGGGGCCGACCGCGGCAAGGGCGATCGCTGTGGCGAATTCGTCGAGGGACGGCAGCGGGCCGTGGGCGCGGCGAGCTTCAACAGCGCCCGGGTCGCGGCGGTGGAGTAATCGAACGATGATCGTTCCGTCGATCATGTCGCCGGAGACCACGGTCAGTGAAACGCCGCGGGTAGCGAGCTCAGGGCGCATGGCGCGCAGGGAGTCTTCGCCGGCACGTTTGCTTGCAGCGATCGGAATGTAGTCCTCCGGTACGGGTTTGAGGCCATGGAAATGGGCTTGGTGGCTGGTGACGAAGACGACGCGACCGCCAACCGGTATCAGCGGCAAGGCCCGGTTAAGCAGATGCGCCGGGGCGTCACGGTTGATATGCATCGGGTAGGCGGGGGAGGCGCCGCGCTCGAGCCCGCCTGAGGCGTTAAGGATCAGTACATCAAGGTGTCCGAATTCGTCTCGTACAAAACGGATGACCTCGGCACGTGCTAGCGGATCGCAGACGTCGAGGCGGATGGCTGAGGCTGATCCTCCTGCAGCGGTGATGTCGTCGACCACGCTGTTGGCGCGCTTGGTCTTTTCGCGATAGGTGACGACCACGTGGTTGGTGGGGGAGGCGAGACGGCGCGCCGTTTGCGCGCCGACACCGCGCGACGCGCCGGTGACCAGAATGATCCGCCGCCGCACCGGCGCCCGCTGGTGTCGATCCATGGCTTCTGCCTTTCTGACGTGCACTATCAGCCTGTGCTCCCTCGTTGGGGAGGGGGCCTTCGGAGGTGTCAGGACGCCATCCTACCGAATAAATAAGAAAAATAAGAGAAAATTGTGGTATCAGTAAGAACAGCTCCGCGGCGCTATTCATCGATCCAGGGGCCGGAGGTTGCGATGGAGTCTTTCGATGTGGTGGTGGTCGGCGGTCGGTGCGCGGGATCGCCGCTGGCTACGATGCTCGCCCGGCGCGGAATCAACGTCTGCGTCGTTGATCGGGCCAGATTTCCCTCTGAAACACCCTCAACCCACATGATTCAGCCGTGTGGTGTGCGCATCCTTGACGAGCTCGGCGTGCTGGAAGCTCTGTTGGCCGCGGGAGCTGTTCCGTTGCGGGACTTCACCATCGTCAGTGACGACGTCCGCATGGACGCCACCGTCGATGACGTGGCCGAGCATCCGGTGCTGTGTGTGCGGCGAGTGACGTTGGACGTGCTGCTCCTAACAGCCGCCGAAAAAGCGGGTGCCCACGCGCGCACCGGACTGCGCGTCGCCGGGCTCCTACGAGATGGGGACCGGGTGACCGGGGTTCAGACCGACAAAGGGCCGATCGATGCGCGCCTCGTCGTCGGCGCGGACGGGCGACACTCGACGGTTGGCGCCGAGGTCGGCGCGCAGGAATACCACGTGACGTCGCCAGGGCGCATGGCTGCGTGGGCCTATTTCGAGGGTATCGACCGTAATGGCCTGGCCCTGCTGGGCCGGATGAAGGACATGGCCTACCTCGCCGGCGCCACCGATGGCGATCTGTACATGGCGGCAATCGCGCCGGACCTGAGCCGGGCCGCTGAATTCCACGCGGACCGTGACAGATTCTTCACGACCGCCATCCGGCAATGGCCCGAGCTGGCCGACGTTATGGCGGGCGGACAGCGGGTCGGACCGCTGCGCGCTTTCGTCAACTGGCATGGCTACTTTCGTCAATCCGCCGGCCCGGGTTGGGCGCTCATCGGCGACGCCGGACACTTCAAAGACTTCACCCCAGGACAAGGCATCGCAGATGCGCTACGCCAAGCGCAGCGGCTCGCGCACAGCATCGTAGATGGCCTGGGCGCGGGCAGCCTTGACCGTGAGTTGCAGCGCTGGTGGCGCTGGCGTGACCACGACGCCTACGACATGTATTGGTATGCGGCGCGTATGGGCCAGCCCGGCCCCGCCTCGCCATGGACAAACTGCATCCTTCGCGAGATCAGCTCCGATGCCGACGCGGCGCACTCATTCCTGCGCATCCTTAACCATGACCTCCCACCCTCTAAGCTGTACACGCCAGCCCTGGCGTTGCGCGCCGCCGTCCGCACGATCCGGCAAGAGCCCCGCCACGCCACAGCGACAGTCAAAGAGTTCTTTTCGGTTGCGGGGCAAACCATTCGCCAAACCAGACAAAAACGAAACACGGCTCCAGACATGGCCATCTGAGGACATCTGAATGGGTGCGGCATGAACACAGCTCGGTACAGCATGGGGCTCGGAGACTCCGATGCCCACCGCCTGAAACTGCTCGGACAGTTCTACGATCCCAGCACATCGGCTTTCCTTGAGGCCGCCGGAGTCGCACCCGGTGATTCAGCGGTCGATATCGGTGCGGCCACGGCGGAGCCACTGATCGGATCGCTGCCCGTGTCGGCGATGCCGGAAGGGTCTACGCCGTGGATGCGTCGCCGCAACAACTACAGATCGCCCGCAACGCACTGGCCCATCGCCGCAACGTGCGGTTCGTCGAAAGAAGTCTCGAGGACGATCCGCTTGACGGTCAGCGCGTCGATTGGGTTTACAGCCGATTCCTGTTGATGCACGTCCAGGACCTTCGCAGTGCCCTTACCTCGATGGCGGCAATGGTTGCTGACAGGGGCGCCCTGCTGCTCGAGAGCGCTGATATTGGCAGTCTGCGGTTCTGGCCTGATGACGCGGCTAGCGGCCTATGGCGTGACTGGTGGTACAGGTTAGGGCGAGCGCGAGGACTCTGCTTCGACGTTGCCGACAGGATTGAGGATCTCCTCGTCGAGTCGGGCTTTACGATTCACCGCAAGGATCGCTATCAACCGATTACCTCAAGTGCAGAGGCCAAATGGGTTCACGCCCTTGGCTTCGAGCAGTGCATATCCGCCTATCGGGACGAAATCGGCGTTGCTGTCGAGCAAATCGAAGCCCACCACCGCTACCTTGACCGGGTCTTGCGCGACCCGGGGGTGACGATCTCCCTATTCGAAAACGTGCAATATATCGTTCGCTGCTCTTGATCCGAGTCTCGCATTTTGGTGCCTGGATTCGAGCTACCAAAACGCGCATGCATCGTCCTGACGCTGAGGCTGCCGGGTCCCTGTCGTTCGTCTGGAAGCAAGATGGTGGGGCGATATCGGACATTTGTTACTAACCGCGTTGTAAATTCGACTCGTGTCGTATAGCGTTGCCGTCACCGTCGATCCCTTCCTGCGCAGGTAATGTCGGCGATTAGCTGGTTGCGACAGAGCCAGCACTACGATTGGCTGTCGGGATATCTCGCGGCGCGGCGTTTGATCGTGATAACCCGCGTCTTGATGGCCATTCTTGCACTGTCGTACATCGTGTGCCTGCTCGCGCTGTTGGCCGGCGGGGATGGCCCCCGCGGGGCTGTTCCAGTTCTGATGACCTGGATCGCGTGCGCTGGCGGTGTGGCCGGGTTGCTGTTGTGGGTGTGGCGCTGGCCAACCCGCGCTCAATCGGTGGCCTTCGCCGTCACGCTCAATACCGGCATCGCGTTAGCGTGTCTGGTGTGCCCTAATCCGCTGGCCGGAATAATCGGGTGCATCGCCTTCGCCACGAGCGGCGCATATATCGCGTTTTTCTTATCAACCGGGTTGGTCCTCTACAACTTTGTTGTGGCTGCCGCCGTCGCCGCCACTCAGGCGGCACGGCTGGCAGCGTCGGGACATCCCACTCTCGCCGGGGTGGATCTGTGGCTGGTGGTCGAGGTGAACATCGCCCTCCCAGTGGCCATCCACGTCCTGATTCGTGCTGTAGCAGGTGATTTGCTGCAGGCCGACCAAGATCCCTTAACAAACCTACTCAACCGGCGCGCCTTCAACCACAAAATACTGGGGCTGATCACCACCCGCCGCACCGTCGACGCCCACTTGGTGGTGTTGGTCATCGACCTCGATAACTTCAAAGCTCTCAACGACAGCCACGGCCACGCCGCCGGCGACCAAGCACTGGTCGACGTTGCCCACCGATTGCAAACCCTCGCCGGCGACTACCAAGCGGCGCTCGCACGCAGCGGCGGCGAGGAATTCTTCCTCGCCGCCATTTCGCCGACGTGCAACGCAGAGGCTTTGGCAACCCAGGTCTGCGCTGCTGTCGCCACCTCGCCTTCCGGAGTCACCTCCAGCGTCGGTACCGCCTGCGCCCTACTTGTTGACGACACACGCGCCCAGCATCGGGCACTCCTTAAGGACCTCATCACCGCCGGCGACATCGCGATGTACCGCGCCAAACGCCGAGGCGGCAACCAATCCCACCACCACGGACTCCTACGCCCATCCCAAGACCTAATCTGATCAGCCCGGTTTACCGAGGAACAGCAGTGTCAACGAACGTGGGAATGCTGGTGGGGCTTGACGCCTCCCGTCCCTACGCCGGGGGATTCCAACTCGTTTAGGCCTACCCCACGGCTAAAGCTCGGGGACCGGGGCGCTGCGTACCTTCCGATGGTAAATGCCGGCTCGTTACGCGGGGTAGTGGCAGTGCGGACGCTTTAGACTTGTCGGATGATGGATTTCGGACTTCTTGGTGTTCCCGAGATTGAGGCTCTTCTGTCGGGGTTGCATGGTTTCAACCTGGCGACGATGGCTGAGAGTCTGGCGTTGACGGGTACCGCTCACGGCGTGACGCCTCCGGGCGCAGAATTGGCGTCGCTGACGGCGAATACGGGTATCCAGGCGCAGGTTGCTGATCTTGACGCGATCTGTCAGGCGTCGGCGGCGAATATCATGGCGTATTTGATGGTGTCGCAGTCGAATACGGCGGGTTCGGTGGCGACCGACCTGGCGTCTGCTGCGCCGTTCGCCATGGTGTAGTGAGCGGGCGGTTGTTTAGCGCTTACCACTGGGATTATCTGCATCGTCAGGGCTTGGTGGTGTCGTATCCGGTTCAGCTTGGGCCGTCGCCGTGTGGTGGTGCTGATGTGGATTTCGAGGTGCGTGAGGATCTCCTCGGCTGGGGGGTGCTGGAGGACACCGATTCGGGTTTGCGGTTATCAGCTTCTCGGAAGCCGATTTTCGATGCGTTTAGCGGGCCGCCAGTGAGTTTGTTTGGCACGACGCTGTTGTACCGGGACCAGGTGGACTCGGCGCCGGACCTGTCGGGTGTGTCGGAGTCGTTGCGTGCGGTGTTGGCGGCCGGGGTGAGCACGGTGCCGATGTCGAAGTTCGTGGTTGCCGCGACAGATGCTGTGGTTGCCGGAGCTGTGCAGTTCAACGGACTGGTGGCGTTGGCCGGTATTGATTGCGCGCACGCGGATTCGGTCACTCAGGCGGCGCGGCTGTTGTGGGAACAGTTGTCGCCGGGTCCTGCGTATGAGTCGTTGTCGGAGATGACGTTTCCGATGGCAGCGCTAACGGCTGTGTCCAAGGTGCGCATGGATGGTGATGATCGGCAGGATTGCCAGGCCGTAGCCGAGGTGGTGTTGGCTGACTGCGGTGTGCCTGGGCAGGACGCTGATTTCCTCGCGAAGCTGCTGCAGGTCCAACCGGACGCGGCAGCCCAGGTGTGTGTGTCTGTGTGGTCCAACCACAAGCGATTGGATGCCCAGGATGCCGCGGTGGGGTTGTTGCAGTTCGCCGCAGGTGCCGTATTGACCTATCCATGCTGGCGTTTGGACGGTAGCTGCTATGTCACCTACGTGCCCGCGACTGTTGAGCGTTGGGAAAAAGCGATCGTGGATTATGTGGAACATTATCAGCGGAGGCTTGAGGCTGTCGCGTGAGTTCTGCGTTACCGCCCCGGCTTTAAGCGGTCTCGGGTGCATCAACCGCAGTTATGCTTGTGAGCTATGACTGATACCTCGGTTGATCTGGAGCAATTGCGTGGCGTTTCTCGTCAGCTGCGCGCCATTGCCGAGGGTGATCTCAGCGCGTTGATCAACGATCATTCGGAGTTGCTCAAGACGTATCGCGGGGATGCTTCGGCTAATACGGTCGACGGGGCGCCCGCGGGTATCTATGCGGACACGGTGGCCGTGCTCGAATCAGGTGTGCATGACGTGTCGACAAAGTTTCAAGCGATGAAGGCCGAGCTACTCAAACTCGCTGACCACATGGACGCACACGCACAGGGGGTCGACAACGATGAAAGCGATGCCTCGCAAAAATTCACCTACGGCACCACAACTTAACTGGTCGACGCTGCAGTCCCGATGCGGGCAGCGGTCAGCGTGAGGCGCGATGGCTACCGACACCACCGTTGATTCTCCGGTCGTTAACGGCAATTTAACGGGACTGGACGGCGCCGTAGGGGCGCCCGGCACACCCGCGGCTGGGCCAGGGCGCCAAGGCCTCGACGCCCCGCTCACCGGCGTCAATGATCGGGACAAAGGACTGCGGAATTCGGGTAGTCACACCATCGCCAACTCGGGCGCAGGTGCGCGTGACATTGTTGATGGCGACACCGCATCTGCCGCTAAATTCGGCCAGGCTGGCCTAAAAGGGCCCGGCAGTGGGGGATTGGGCAGCGGCGGGGGCGGCAACGGACTGGACGCCTTCAAGAGCAACATGTTGGCTCCGGGCAGCATGCTGCAGTCCGCATTCACCGAGCCGCTGCAGGCAGTCCAGGGTTTAACGCGGCCACTTGAAGGCGCGCTGTCGGCGCCGCAACAGTTGTTGTCGCCGTTGAACTCAATTCTCGGCGGTGGTGGAGCACCCGGGGGCTTGGGTGGCTCGCTGAACCCGATGAGCGCGGTGGGGTCGACGGGCGGCAGCGGGGGGCTGTCGGGAGATCTCAAATCGCGCCTGGATCAGTTTGTCTCGTCGACCGCGGGCCGCGTGGATTATGCGTGGGGGGGCGGGCACGGAGATGGCGCTGGCCCCACGACGGGGCGCCCGGATGGCGGCGGGGCCGGCGACGCGCACGGCGACTATGCGAAGAGCGGTGTGGACTGCTCAGGCTTCACGAGGTGGGCCTACGCTGAGGTCACCGGCCACGACGTACTTGGTAAGTCCACGTCGGAGTCTCAATTTGCCGGCGGCCGTGCTGTGGGCAGCCCGCGGCCCATGGATGTGGCGTTTCCGCCGTCCGCGTTTTCCGGCGGCGGCGGGCCTCACCATGTTCAGCTGTATTTGGGTGACGGAATGATCGCTGAGGCACCGCAATCCGGCGAGAAAGTTCGTATCCGACCCGTGTCACCCGGGACACAGTTCCGACGGTATCTACCGGATTAGGTGTGACGTGGACGCGAAATTCGTTGCAGTTAGCGGGATCAGCGCAAAGCGCGGGATCTGGGTGATCGCATGACTGAACCCTGGCCTACCTATACGCCGGAGATGAACGCGTTTCGCATGGAGGCAGGAACCGGCCCGGAGACGTATATGGCTGCAGCGACGGCGCTTTCGGCGTTGGCGGCCAGTTTTGAGATTCAACAAGGGGTGCTGCTAGCGCACGCCGGCGTGATGGCCACGCTGTGGCCGGGGCTCACCGTGGCTGCGCGTCAAGCCAAGGTCACCGCTTACAGTGCATGGCTGGATACGATGATGGCCGAGTGTGCGCGACTGGCGGCGGCATGCGTTGTCATCGCCGAGGCCTACACGTCTGCACGTGCGGGCATCATTCCGTCCGCGGCGTGTGTTCAGAACCGGATCAGCCAAGCAGCCGCGGTCGCAACCAACTTTTGTGGCATCAACCAGCCGTTGATCACGTTTTTGGACACGGCCTACGTCGAGCACTGGACGCAGAACGCGACGGCGATGACCACTTACGATGCTCAAGTCATCACGGCATCGGCCCCGGTGCCTAAAATGCCGCCGCCGCCACTGGTGAATCCGGCCGAGCCCGCTCTTGATGCCGCCCAGCAAGCAGTCGGTGACGTGGCTCAAAACGCCGCCGGGTCGATCACCAATCAGGGAACGGACGCGTCGCAATTCATGCAGCCTCTGCAGGAGGCGATGTCAGCGCCCCAGCAGCTGGTGGGACAGACCGGGCAACTGATGCAGCCCTTCCAGCAAGCACTCTCGGCGCCCGAACAGATGATGGGGCAGTTCATGTCTGGGCTCAACGGCATGAGCAGCGGGGGCATGGGCGCTGACAACCTGTCATACAGCCCGCTGGCGGCGATGGGTGGAGCCGGTATGGCTCCCACTCTGAGCGGGGCCTCGAGCGGCGGTGCATTCGCCAGTGGCGGTGTTGGAGGTTTACGCCCGGCGCTGGCCGCCCCCACAGGCGGGCTGAGCACGATGTCGAGCACGCAAAGCCTTTCTGCCGGCGCTAGATCCGTTGTCCCTGCATCGAGTTCACCGATGAACGGCATGGGCAGCGGCGGCCTCGGTGGTGCTGGAATGCGGGGAAAGGAGGAACAGTCGTCCCGACAGCCGGTTGCAATCGAAGCAGGGGTCGCACCAATCGCTGATACCGATTCAGTGCGAGCAAATGAAATCCTTGCTACGTGGCTTCCTAAGCGAGCAGGCGGCTTACACTAGTTTTTAAACACACGCATTGTCTAAATGAAAGGATCGTCGGCAATGGATGTTTTGATTGACCACGCGGCTGCGAACGCAACCGTTTCGCAGATCGATGAACACCGGGAAGCCCGGTATCACTTGTGGCAGCAACTGCTGCGTGAATTCGAGGACCTGAAAGCCTCAGGCGCAATGCTCGGGCAAGCTTCCGAGGCCTGCCAGCTCGCGGTGATGCGCGTCAACGATGAAGTCGAGCGGCAAAATCAGTCCGAAATTCAGCTGATCGAGCACATCAGGAGCGCACTGGCCGACGACCTGCACAACGAAGCAGAGTCCGCAGCCTTGTTCGTGCCACACGGCCACTAACAGATACACGACACGGCAACAAACAACCGAGTCACGAATATTTGCAGAGAGGAATGCAACACAATGTCTGATATCGTTCAGTATCGCCCGGGTGCTCTTGACGCAGCGGAAGCGTCGCTGACGGCCACCCTGAATTCCATGAAACAAGCCGGCGATGATGAAATGCGGTCGATGACCCAATTCGTCAACGAATCATCGGGCCAGTTCACCCAAGCATTGGAATCAGAAAAGGCAAAGATCACGCAAATCCAGACCGATGCCGCGCAGGTGGTCAACCAGATCATCACGTCGGTGGGCGAAGCCAAGATGCAGAACGCAGCGCGCGACCTGCGGTCGGCCAACTCGATTCTCTAAGTCGGGTCTGCTGGCAGATCGAATATGTCAACTCCCGCTGGATGCTACGGGGCCGCCTCAGGTCCCGTGACCGTCACCATGCATGGAAGCGGGGACATCGTCTTACCTCTCGTCACGATTGGTGATGTCCCCGTTTCCGGTGCAGACCTCGAGACCCGGATACGGGCCTGCCTCGACGTTTTGGACATGCGCGCCGCCGATGATTGAACGGCCGCACGGCGATGACGCCGACCTGATCATCGTCGACGGCTGGCCCGCGGCGTTCAACGAGGACCTCCTACATCAGGCCGCTAACCACCATCGCCGTGTCGCTGACGTCCTCGCCGAACACGCGCATCCGCACTTGACGGCCGCTCACCGTGAAGCGCAGACCCGCATGGACGGCGCCTTGGCTACCCGGTCAGCCAGCCAAATGAGTCTGCACATCGCAGATACCGAGAGCTCCTACCGCCGGCACCAACGCTGCGCCGATGAGCTGGACAGTTTCGCGCAGACCGTCATCAGCACCAAAACAGGGATCATCGGCGCGGTCGACGAGTTCACCGCTAAGTGGGCTCAAGCCCTCGGGCTAGCCATCCGCGAGGGCTGGCATCAGCACCAGTACAACAACTACCGCAGCGAATTGGTCAGGGCGGGGCGCTGCGCCATCAAGGCCGCAAACACCAACCTCGAGTGTTCCTATGCCGAACTGGGGACCACATTGAAAGCAGAATTGGACGCATGACCGTCAGCGTGAATATCGACACGATCAATGCGGCTCTGACCGAACTGCAACACACATTCGACGAAAACAATGAGCGCCTCGACAGGATCGGCGCATACATGGACGACCCTAGCGAACCAAGCATCATCGTCCGAGTCAAACACGGAAAAATACTCGACTTCGCCGCGAGCAATGCCGTCACCGCTCTCGGGACGAAAGAACTCGAAGAATTAATTAACGCCGTGATTTTCGGCGCGTTCCTCGACTGGTATGAAAGAGTCAAAGCGCCATGACACGGTCCGATCCGCCCACCACCCCGGAAAGCGTCACCGAATCGCTACAAGCCATCGGAATTGATGGGGAAGGTGCAGCTGGCGAAGCGTGGCGTTCTGAATTACGCACAAACGCGAACATTTCCCAGCATCTATCCGAGATCCTCGCAGCCGTAAAATCCGCGAAAGAACGCGCCGAAGTAAACCTCGCCAATTATAAAGCTGCCGCACCAAGCCCAGCGGAAATAGAAGCGGCTCAACAGGAAGTCTTCGCCGCCAGCCGAGACGACGATCCCCGGCACGCAGACCGCCTCAAACACGCAGAAGAACGACTCGGTGAACTACTTGCACGCAAAGAAGCCGCTACCGACCAATACGAAAGCGACTCGAAAGACAACATCGACGACTTAGACGCAGATCGCCACGCCGCCGACCAAACGCTATCCCCAGAGGCCCGCGCGAAACTCCAGCAAATGCTTTCCGGACTCGCGGCGATCCCGCAGCAAATGACCCCCCAGCAACCTCAGGCGGCGCCGCAACCAGCTTCGGCGGGCTATCCCAGCCCAGCATCACCCGCCGGGTCAGACATTGCAGACAGCGGGTTCAACCCTGACTGTGCATACGACAACACCGCCGCCGACCAACCCGCCCAAACCCACACCGCCGGCGATACCACGCCGTTCACCGCCGTACCGACACTGACGAATGTCACCACCGCTGCGCCCATAGATGTCGCAGGCACACCGATCGCCACATCCGCCGGACAAACCACCGAGGGCCCCAGCGCCCCCAACACCGGTGCATCAGGGCTCATGCCACCGATGACACCAGGAATGGGAGCAGGCGCAGGCACCCACAGTGCGCGCCGCGAGGCATCACCAGCAAAAGACGGCAAGAGCGTCGACCGCGACGAAATCCTCAACGGCGACGACATGCTCAGCCGCAGCGTCAACGGCCGCCTGTAACCCCCCGACGCATCGCCAACCAAGCTTTTCGACGAACGAAATACGCAGCCAGGCCAGGGATTCGGCCGGAAACAGCCGAAGCGCCCTCACCCGGGGCTCGCGCCATCGCGATGAGAACATGCCCTGGTGTCCCGTCCGTCCGCGCGAACGGGCGGCGGAGCCAATCGCGACCGGTAGCAGCACCCAATTTCGGCTATCGCACAAGCATCGACTGACCGGCAGCGTGGGTGCTGCTGCACGAGGCAACCTGAGCAACAACAATCGACGAAATGAACGACTGGACAGAATCTGAGCTGGCCTGGCAATTAGCCGACCAAATCGGGCCGCTGCTAGCGGACCCGGATCGCGACCAGCTCTACACCACCATCGGCGCGGGACACTCGTTCATCGCGATCGACAAGATGCTGCAGATAATCGTCCAACGTCACCTGACAGTCCCCCGAGAGCTGGTAGCTACCCTTGCCGAATGGCTCGACGCATACGCCCACAGTCACGACGCGCCGCGCCTCAACGAACTACTCTGTCTTATCAAGGGCCTGCAGCAAGGTTGACCGCGAGGAGGTCAGGCGAGGCCGCGAGACATCCCGAAAGCGTATTCGGTCTGGCCGGTGGCAAGCCACCATGGCAGAATGGTGCCATGCCCTCCAAGCACAAGCATCCGGCCATTACGCCGCGGCCGGCCCCTGAGCTACGGGAGCGCGCCAAAGAGGCTGTTGCCGAGGTGAACTCGACATTGAACGGGCACATCATAGACTTTCTGCGTTGGCTGGTGGGAGACACCGATGAGTTGCCCCCACGGCCTAAGAAACCCATCCCACCCTTCAAGCAATGAATGCGTCTCACGCAATCACGGGTCGAAGTTGATGATCTTGGTAATTGCAGAACAACGATCGCGCAGTTTGGTTTCTTCCCCAATGAAACCAAGATTACTGATGGTCAGACATCGAATGTTGTTGGTGGCGCGGCTTATTGAGCTATGGTCTGAGCGCGTTGCTCAGGTTGTTCCATGCCGCGCGGCTCGCTGCTGCCCTTTCGGCTTTGAGTCGTCGCCGCAGGGAGCGTGCGTCAACTACGTATCGCAAGTCAAGCAGCCATTGATCGAGTACACGATTCTTGTGCAGCGCCATTTTCGTAATCTGCTCGCGCGTCAAACTCGTTGGCCCGCCGGACTCGTCATGAGAACTCACGACGATGCGACCGCGAAGGAAGGGAACGTTCTTTGCGGTTGACGGCGTGGCCGCTAACAACAGCTCTGTCGCGGGGCGGTTCACGTCGCGAGAAGCCTGCCCTATTGGGTGGAACCAGAAGTCCAGATAGCCGAAACGACTTGCAGTGGAGATGCTTTCGATCCGGACGGCCCCCAAGTATGCTGCGATCTCGTCCAGGGACGCTAGATCGACCAATCCGTCCGGATCAAAATAGTTGTTTCTGGGACTTAGGAAAATGACGATCACAATTCGATTTTATGTGGCTGCGATCGTTGCCTGATCGTTTAAGCGACCTACCGCTGCCTCGTTTTTCCTTCGAGTTTTGAACTCCGCCGCAAAGAAACATAGATCTGGTTCCTGTGCGGCAATGCCAAGCGCGCTATCCTAGGAATTCGCGTAGTCAATCCCGACTGACCTCGCGATGATACAAGAAGTTGGAAGGTGGCCGTCCGCTTAGCGGCGAATTACTGAGGCCGATCGGCTCACTGAGTTTCCAACTTGAGCGGTGTCACAGCATTAGGTAGTTTGACGTGCATTAGTTCGTCTTGAGCGGCGTTGACGGGCAGCGGCAGACGGTGCGCGCGGAAGAGCGGATGATTGACTGAATTCGGTGCTGCAAGAAGTGATTCGGTTCTGCAGTGGGTGTCGCCGGTTGAGGGGCATAGTCGAGCACTGTCGCAGATGTCGGTTTCTCGCCTACGAGGCCATTTGTCGGTTCGGTCGCGAGGACTTGACCACTCTCATGTGAAAATGCTGGCCGAGTGTTCGGATCTGTTACCTCCGATCGTTGTGCACAGTGGTTCAATGCGGGTGATCGACGGATTGCATCGCCTACGGGCCGCTGAGCTTCGCGGGCGCGACCAGGTCGATGTCGCGTTGTTTGATGGGACCGAGGAAGAGGCGTTTGCGTTGAGTGCGCTACTCAATGTTCGCCAAGGCCTGCCGTTGCCGCTGCAAGATCGTAAGGCTGCGGCAGTGAAAATTCTTCGGAGTAGTGCGGGCTGGTCTGATCGCGTTGTTGCGAGCGTAGTTGGTTTGTCCCCCAGGTCGATTGCGAGCATCCGGCAGTGTTCGACTGGCGATAGTCGTCAGTTGGACCGCCGGGTCGGTCGGGACGGTAAGGCGCGGCCGGTCGATCCAGTTGCAGGAAGGCTTCGCGCTGTGCGGTTACTTGCAGAGAATCCGGAGTTGTCGTTGCGCCCGCTGGCGCGTGCCGCGGAGATATCGATTTCTACGGCGCGTGACGTGCGGCTACGGCTGCGAAATGGTGATGATCCTGTTCCCACTCGTCTCCGCCGTTCACTCAACAGCTCCTCGCTCGGATCGCGGGAGAATAAGAGCAATACTGGGCCGCGGACGCGGCCTGGAGAGCATCGTGGTGCTGAAGATGAGACGGTGTCGGTCGTGCCCGAAGTGCGCGAGCCCGTGGAGGGCGATTTATCGCGCGTAGAAAACCGAACCGTGTCTTTTGATCTGAGCTTGGAGCGGCTGAAAAGAGACCCTGCTGTTCGCTCCAATGAGGCGGGCCGCAACTTGGTGCGTCAACTCGTAGCAGCTCGCCTCGTCGTGACGTACTGCCAGCAGGTGTTGCCTTTCGCCCCTCCGCATTGCTTGGCGACCGTGGCTGACCTAGCTCAGATTCAGGTCGAGGCATGGCAGCAATTGGCCGAGTCAGCTGATGCGTCGGCAGAGACGAAACGAGCGCTGGTATGAGCCAAGTCCGGCAGCAGTTATGTGAAAGAGGGTGAGGCATGCTGCGTCGGATTGCGTTGCTGGCTTTGGGTGCGCCTCGGCGGGTCATCGCCGTATCGCTGCTGGTTTTCCTGGCAGCTATCGTCTTTGGTGTTCCTGTCGCGAAAAGCCTGTCTGCTGGTGGGTTTCACGATCCCGCGTCGGCGTCGTCGCAAGCGAGTCGGTTGTTGGCGCAGAAGTTCGGCGAGACCGATCAGCAGCTTTTGCTGGTGGTGTCGGCGCCGGCCGGCGGCGCCCGCGGTGAAGCGGCGCGCGGTGTCGGTATCGACATCGTCGAGCATTTGCAACGTTCACGCTTTGTGCTGAATGTGTCCTCGCCGTGGACGTCGGCGCCGCAAGCCGCGGCGGCGTTGGTGAGCAAGGACGGCAAGTCCGGCCTGGTCATCGCCAACCTCAAGGGCGGGGAAAATGATGCGCAGAAATACGCCAAGTCGCTGGCTGCTGAGGTGGTGCACGACCGCGATGGCGTGAGCGTGCGCGCCGGCGGTTTGGCGATGGCCTACGCCCAGGTCAACGAGCAATCTGAGCGGGACCTGTTGATGATGGAAGCCATCGCGATCCCGTTCAGCTTCCTGGCGATGGTCTGGGTGTTCGGTGGCATGGTTGCGGCCGCGCTGCCGGTCGCGGTGGGTCTGGTCGCGATCGCCGGATCGATGGCGATCCTTCGACTGATCACGTTGACCACCGACGTGTCGGTCTATGCCCTCAACCTCACCACCGCGCTGGGATTGGCATTGGCGATCGACTACACCCTGTTGATCATCAGCCGCTACCGCGACGAGCTGGCTGAGGGTAGCCCCCCTCGGCAGGCGCTGATCCGGACGATGCAGACCGCTGGCCGCACAGTGTTGTACTCGGCGACCACCGTCGCCTTGGCGATGGCGGTGATGGTGCTGTTCCCCATGTATTTCCTGCGGTCGTTCGCCTACGCCGGCGTGGCGACCGTCGCATTCGCCGCCGCCGCAGCGGTCGTGGTGACCCCGGCGGCGATCGTCTGGTTGGGCCCGCGACTGGATTCCCTGGATATCCGGCGACTGGGCCGCAAACTGGTGCGGCGCCCCGCACCGGCGCCCAAACCGGTCCAGCAAGTTTTCTGGTACCGGACTGCCCGCGTCGTGATGCGCCGCGCATGGCCCGTCGGACTTGCCGTGACCGCGGTGATCGTGCTGGCAGGGGTGCCGTTCCTCGGAGTGAAGTGGGGCTTCCCCGACGACCGCGTGCTCCCGCGCTCGGCCTCCGCACACCAAGTCGGCGACCAGGTGCGCGCGGACTTCGCCAACAGTGCGGCCACCGCTGTGTACGTCGTGATCCCCGATGCGCGCGAGCTTGATGCCGGCGACATCGGCCGCTACGCCGCCGAGTTGTCCCAGGTTCCCGATGTTTCGGCGGTCACCGCGCCATCCGCGACGTTCGTCGCGGGCAACCCGGTCGGCCCGCCGGCCGCGCCCACCGGAATCGCCGACGGCAGCGCGTTTTTGACCGTCGCCAGCACCGCACCGCTGTACTCGAAGGCCTCCGACGCCCAGCTCGATCGGTTGAATGCGGTCGCCGGGCCGCGAGGCCGGATGGTTCAGCTGGCGGGGTTGGGTCCGATTAATCGCGACGGGGTCGACGCCATCACCGCGCGGCTGCCGCTGGTACTGGGTCTGATCGGCGTTATTACCGCGATCCTGATGTTCTTGATAACCGGCAGTGTGGTGCTGCCGGTCAAGACCCTGGCGCTCAACGTGTTGTCGCTGTCGGCGACGTTCGGTGCGCTGGTCTGGATCTTCCAAGATGGCCACCTCGGCGGTCTGGGAACCACCACCACGGGGCGCCTGGTGGCCAACATGCCGGTGTTGCTGTTTTGCATCGCGTTCGGGCTATCCATGGACTATGAGGTCTTCCTGGTCTCACGGATCCGTGAATATTGGCTGGCATCACGGAAAACCGACGCCGACAACGACGAAAGCGTCGCGCTCGGTGTGGCCTACACCGGCAAAGTGATTACCGCCGCCGCGCTGGTGATGGCGATCGCGTTCGTGGCGCTCAGCGCATCGCAGGCCTCGTTTATGCGCATGTTCGGTGTCGGCCTGACACTGGCCATCATTGTCGATGCCACCTTGATGCGGATGATCCTGGTTCCGGCGTTCATGCATGTCCTGGGACGAGGTAACTGGTGGGCCCCCAAACTCCTTGTGTGGCTGCACAACAGGATCGGGGTCACTGAGTCCCCGGGTACCGATCCGCGAGCACACGAGGTTGCCCCCGTCGACGCGGCTCTTGCCGATGAACACTAAGCGCCGGGGGAGGATTGGCCACCACCTAGCGTCCGCCACTGTTTGGCCGCGACCGGTTTCAACGCAAACACCAGAGGTCCGGTGGCTACTATGACCGGACTAGACCCCGTGCGGGATGGGCATTTTCCAGCAACAACTGAGCAAGAGCCGCGTGTCGAACACTTATCGATGAGGGAGCAATCGCCTTGGCCGACGCTGATGACGATGCCGAACGCACACAGATCCAAGCCGCCATCACCGCTCTGGTCAGCCGAGCTCTCGGCGACCCGCAGCAGCCAGAGCCGCAGCCGCACGAGGAATTTCGCGCGCTCGGGCTTGATTCCCAATCCTTTGTCGCGCTGATCGCCACTGTGGAGCGTCAGTTCGGGATTCAGTTCGGCTTGGACACACCACCAGAGGCATTCGCCAGTATCGCGCAGCTCACCGACGAGGTGTTGCGGCTGAGTTCGGCCCAGATTGCGAATTGAGAGGCAGGCCATGGGAGTTCTTGTGACCGGCGCGACGGGCAGCGTCGGAATCGGCTTAATGCTAGAACTGCTGGAGAGCACTTCGGCAGAGATTGTTTGCCTGGTCCGCGGCCCCGATGACGACACCGCGCAACGCAGGCTGCACGCCACCCTTCTGGAGGCAGCCGAGGTCTACGAGCGCGCCGAGCTGGCCGAAGCCATCACGAGGCGGTGCCGGGCTGTAGCAGGCGATGTGACCGAGCCCGGCTGCGGAATCGACGACCTCGCACGCCTGGGTGAGGTCGACGAAATGTGGCACCTGGCGGCCTCGTTGCGCTACCTGGACAAGCATGAGGACTCCATCCGGGCGGTCAACGTAGAGGGCACCCGCCAGGCCATCGCGTTGTCCCGCCGCGCGGGCATCGAGGTTTTCAACCACGCCAGCACCATTGGGACAGCCGGAGCGCAATCCGGCATCCACTACGAAGAGCCCATCCCGGCGGATGCGCCGATGAACAACGCCTATGAACGCTCCAAGCGTGACGCCGAGTATCTCGTCGGCGCCGCCGGGTTCACGACCGCCCGGATCATGCGGCTGCCGATCATCATCGGGCATAGCCGCACG
This sequence comes from Mycobacterium sp. MUNTM1, assembly GCF_054660795.1. Lineage (NCBI taxonomy): Bacteria > Bacillati > Actinomycetota > Actinomycetes > Mycobacteriales > Mycobacteriaceae > Mycobacterium > Mycobacterium sp. MUNTM1. The sequence goes on along the minus strand of NZ_BAAGDE010000028.1, from coordinate 28,347 downwards.
TATGCGATGGCGGCCTGCACCCCCAGCGGTGTCTACACGCTGATCAACGAGATGAGCCGGTTCCACGCCGAGGTCGAGGATCGGCTCGGCTCCTACTTGGAGCATTACGGTGTCCAGGTCATCGCGGAGCCGGACGCGCGCAATGCCGCGCTGCCCATCGATCGTGTCGCGCAGGCGATGGTCACGTTGAGTCAGTGCGCCGCGGAACCGGGCTTCTACACGATCGCCAACACCGCGCTGGGCAATGTCGGTGTGTTGATGGCAGGCATCGCCGACGCGCTGGGCATCTGTGAGCCACGTTTCGTCCAGGATCGCGCGATGTTGACCTCGATCGATCAAATGTTCACCGACAAACTGCGTTTCCACGCACCGTATTTGATGCAAGACCACGTCTACGACTGCGCCAACCTGTTGCGCTACGTCAACCCCGAGGTGATCCACTTCGCAACCCCGCGCGAGGTCCTCGCGGCCTACGCAGAACACCACCTGGCGCACACCGGATCGCCGGTGGCGGCCGTGGGAAGCGTTGAGGGCTAACGGCATGGATTTCACACGCCCAGAAACGGTGGACATGCGGTATCGGAGCGGGCAGCGCTGCGCGACCCGCAACGGCGGCGAACTCTACGTCGAAGTCGACGGCCAGGGGCCACCGATCGTCTGTTTGAACAACTTCTTCATCGTCGCGCCCGCCTGGCGCAACTTCACCCCGACCCTCGTGCAGCATCACACCGTGGTGAAGTACGACCTGCAAAATCAGGGCGTCTCCACCCAGCGCGGCACGGACTTCCCGCTCGGTGAGCACGTCGAGGACCTGCTAGATCTGCTGGATTTCCTTGCCCTGGACAAAGTCACGCTGATCGCCTCGTCGATCTCCACGCTGATCGCGCGTGACTTCGCGCTCAAATACCCCGAGCGGGTGAGCGCGACCATCATGGTCGGACCCGCCTTCACGCCCTACGGCAACACCCGCCTGCAGCTCGTCCTGCGCGATCTGATGTATCGGCTCGACGCCGGCGGGGCACGAGCGGTCTTCGAGTATCTGTACCCGCTGGTGTTCGCCGGCGCCCAGGTCGAAAAAGGCGGCACGGCCAGCTATCTGGGGCTGCGGCAGCATTTCTTGGCGCTCAACTCCAAAGCCCAGATCCGCGCATGCCTGGCCGGCGTCATCAACCAGCCTGATCGCCCAGATATGGTGGCGCGACTGGCGGTTCCGACCATGTTCATCATCGGCGATGGCGATCACCAGTGGTCGCCGAGCATGCTCGACGATGCCTGCGCACTGTTGCCGGGCAGTCGGGGGTGCGTGATTCCCCGCAGTGGGCACATGCCGATGGTGGAGCAAACCGAGCAGTTCGAGGCGGCCGTGCTCGATTTCGTCGCATCGCTGGAGCAGCGCGCCGCGACGGCCACAGCAGCGGGCACGTGATGGCCGGCCGGGCACGCGTTGAGGACACTGCGACCTCGCCCGACTCCACCGACGATGGCGTGTGGTTGCAGGCGCTTTCGCAGTTGACACCTGTACCCCGCCAGTACGCCTGCCCGAGCGTCGCCCCCGAGGATGCCCCAACGTTTCTGGGGTGCGATGCGGCCACGCTGGCGGCGCTGACCGATCACGGATTGCCGGACTATCCGTCGGGATACGACCAGTTCGACCTGATCAATCTCGCGCTGCATGCACGGCTGGGCACATCGATCCCCGAGGTCAGCCTTGGGTTTTTGCTGCGCTTCATCACCGATGATCCTGCGACATGGACGTCGTCGATGCAATGGAGGTTCAGCGCCCAGGGCAGCTGTGAAGCCAACCGCGATGCCGCCCGGGACCGCACACCGGTCGCGGGTGAACGCTGGGTGTTGTGGGCTCCCGAAACGGGGCGCAATAGTACTGCGCCCCAGGCCGGCAACGGCAAAGTCACCGTCGCTGGCCCCACATTGTCCTTCTCGTGCGAGACTGCCACCGCCGGCCAGTCAGCGGCCATCCAGTCCGCACAGATCCGCGCGGTGGTCGATGAAATCATCGACGCCGGTTACACGTTCACGCGGATGCCGACCGCCGCGCAGCGAGACGGCTCCTGGATGCGAGGGCGCCGAATCTTTGACTGCGTGAGCATCAGCGCCGAGCTCGAGCGCAGATTCGCCGCGCGCGGATTGCAGTGCCGCACCCGTTATGGGTGGCTGGCCGCGCTCGCCGCGTCCGGGCATGCCTGGATCGAGGTCCTCGACGAAGATGGCCAGTGGAAACCCGTCGACCTCGCGCTGCGCTCGCTCGCGCAGATCCTCTACCCCGAACACACGCAGTTCCAACAGTTTTGCCTGGGGTCGCGGCTGAATCGGTTGATCCCCACCGGCTGCCCCATTGACCAGCCGCTGATCACCCATGTCTGCGACGGCGTTATGGACGACAACGACCAGCGAGTGAGCATTCAACAGCTACGGCAGTGAGCTGCCGGCGGCTTCGAAGGCGAGGTCTTTGAGGAGTTCATTAACCCCTGCGGTGATCGGGGAGGCGACCGCGTCGCGGTACAGACGCGCCGGAATGGAATCCTCACGGTAGCCGCGGGCCCCATGCAAGTGCATGCACGCCAACGCTGCAGCTAATTCCAGATCGGTCGCTTTCTGCTTCAGTGTCGCCGCGGTGAAGGTGTCCAGGCGGCCTTGACTGTGCTGCCAGGCCGCGGCATAGGCGAACTGGCGAACCAGCGCCAGCTGGCCGGTCAGGTCGGCCAGACGATGCCGCACACTCTGGAAACCGCTCAACGCGGTGTCGCCGACCATGTGGGTCCGGATATGCGTACTGAGAACTTCGAGGGTATAGCGGGCACCTCCAAGAGCGAGAAAGCCCGCGATGAGCCGTTCAAAGTCCAACGCACTCATCAATTGCAGGAGTGCACGTCCTGGCTTACCAAGCAGGTTGCTGGCAGGCACGGGCAAGTCCTCGAAAACCAGGGATGCCACACCGGAGCTGCGGAACCCGAGCGGTCTTTCAGGGGCCCGTCTCACTTCAATCCCGTCGATATCGGCAATGAGGATGCTTGCACCGGCTAGGCCGGCCGTTCGAGTCGACGTGATCGCGACCGTCACCGCGAAATCAGCCGAGACACCGTTGGCCACATGGGCTTTCACGCCAGCTAGCCGGTAGTCGTGGGTGTCAGCGATTTCGGCAGCACGCGAGGCGATGTTGCGCAGATCAGATCCCGCATGCGGCTCGCTGATCGCCAGCGCGGCGACCTTGTCGCCGCGCTGGGCTGGCTCCAGGTACTTTCGGCGCTGTTCGTCATTGCCGAAGAGGCGCAAGTACGACGCGGCCATGTAGGCGTGTACGGCGACGGCGGCGCGCAGGCCGGCATAGCCCGTGCGGCCCAATTCCTCGCAGAACACCGCACTGTCGAGAAACCCGGGCCCATCATGAGGTAATCCGAGCAGCCCCTGGGCGCCCAGCGCTTGCCACGCTGTCCTCGGAATACGCCGTTGCTGTTCCCACGAATCGGCGTTCGGTAGCACAATCTCGGCCAGAACGGCGCGGACACGTTCCCGTAGGGCCTCATGCTGGTCGTTAAGGATCGGACCGGTGCTCTCGGTGCCATCGCTCAGTGATGCGGTCATGGCGATCCTCCTGGGGCGTGTTGTGGCTCAGGCACATTCGCGGCCTACGGACGGGTCAGGCAGGGGAGAGCAATGCGGTGCGGTCGATCTTTCCGGTCTCGCCAAGGGGCAGCTCGTCGACCACCGAGACCATCTTCGGGATCATGTAGGCGGGTAGCCGGGCGCTCAGATGGGCGCTGACCAGACCAGGTAATTCTGCCGACATAGCGGGGTCCTCGGCGATGAGGAAGGCGGCCAACGCCCGCTGTCCAAGGCTTGGTTCGTAGGGGGTGACGTAGGCGGCGCGCACCGCGGCGAGTTCTTCGATGCGGTGGCGTACTTCGCCGAGCTCGATGCGGAACCCGTTGATTTTCAACTGATCATCGCGGCGACCGCAGAACACCAGCCGACCGTGCTCGTCGAGGTAGGCCAGATCTCCGGTGTGGTAGAGACGTTCGAGATGGGGTCCGATCGCTGCGTCGAAGAATTCGGCTGCGGTGCGCTCGGGCAGCCCGAGGTAGCCGGGACTGAGTCCGGGACCGGCCAAGTGCAGTGCGCCGATTTCCCCCGGGGCGCACAACCGGTCCTGGTCGATCAGGTAGGCGCGGGTGTTCTGGATCGGCGTGCCGATCGGCACGGTGGTGGTGTCGGCGGCTATCTCGTTGATCGGGTGATAGGTGGCGAACGTTGTCGCCTCGGTCGGGCCGTAGACGCTGACGATCCGGCCAGGCCCATAGTGGTCTAATGCCCGGCGCATATGCCGGATCGAATGGGCCTCGCCGCCGGTGAGGATGGTGCCCACGGAATCGAAGCTCTCCGGGGCCTCATCGACGATGGTGTTGAACAGCGCGGTGGTGACGAACGCGACGTCGCAGCCGTGCGCCTGGACGGTTTGGCGTAGTCGAGCGAGCCGCACGAAGCGATCGGGGTAGATCACGCACACGCCCCCGTGTAGCAGCGGCGCCCAGATCTCGAAGGTAGCTGCGTCGAAGGTGACTGGCGCCAAGTGCAGGACCCGCACCCCGGGTGTCAGGGGCGCATACCGCGAGCCGAAGACGAGCCGGGCGATGCTGCGATGGCGGATGGGCACACCCTTGGGCCGCCCGGTCGACCCTGAGGTGAAATTGATGTAGGCGATCGCATCAGGTGCAACGGTGGGCAGCTCCACCGGGCGAACGAGCCCGTGGTCTGCGGTGGCGGCGATGACCGGCCTGCCGAACAGCTGACCGACCGGGTCGGCGGCCACGACCCGCTGCACGCCGGCGGCATCGAGCAGCTCGGTGATCCTCCGCGTCGGCCACTGCACATCAATCGGGAGATAGGTTGCCCCGCACAACACGGTTGCCAGCGCGGCGGTGACCATCTGCGGGCCCCGCGGCAGGGCCACGGCGATGACGTCGCACGGCTGCGCGCCATGGTGCAGCAGACGGTGCGCCAGGCCGGTGGCCGCGTCATTGAGCTGGCCGTAAGTCATGGTCAGCGCACCGCGACACAGTGCTGGATGATCTCGGCGATCGGCGACTTGGCGGGCGAATAACTCACCAATCGGCAGGTCAGGATAGCCGGCGTGGGTGTCGTTGAGCTTGTCGTGGGCGGCCAGTGCGGCGTTGTCGGCGTAGATGTCCCTGACGGTCATGCGGTGCAATCCCAGCCTTACCGGTGGGGTGCGGTTTCCAGCAGGTTCGCGTGGATGGTCGCAGCGATCGCGGCGATGGAGCTGCGCTCATAGAGGTCATCGGGACTCAGGGCGTCCTCACCGTAGGTGGCGTCGGCGCGGTTCATCAGCTTGACCGCGGTCAATGAGGTTCCGCCGCAGGCAAAGAAGTCGTCATCAGCGCTAGTGATCTTCAGCCCCAAATCGCGGCACCACGCAATGATTTGGTTTTCGATCGTGGCGATGTCCATGTCTAGAGTTCCTTCCGTGGGATGAGCGAGCGTCACCGGATGCGAAATGGCGTGCCGTTGACGTTGTGGGTGACGAACTTGTTGTGGCCGTAGTGATCTTGTCCAGAGACCAACACGCAGCCGAATTTCTCCAGGCTGGCGCGCCCGCCGAATTCATCGAGCGTGTCGGTGAACGGATACACCCGAACCTGGGTGGGCAGATACCGGCCGGCGAAGCCCAAACGCATGTCTTGGGTCTTGCCGAGGTGGGGGTGCGAGGCATGCATGAGAGTGGACCAAAAGATCACGAACTGACCTCGGCGCATCGACAGCGACACAGCCTTGGATTCATCGGGTGTCCAGTTTGGGTCTTTTTGCAGCTGCCGGTAGTCGTAGCCGAACAGACCGCGCTTGACGCCGTTCTTTTCGACGTTGTTGATCGCACCGGCGTCGTAGCACATCGTCTTGGATTCGTCATAGTTCATCGTTTTGTGTGAACCCGGGATGACTTGCAGGCAACCCATGTCGACGGTGGCGTCGGTGAACGCACACCATGCGGTCAATGTGCCGCCGAAGTCGGCATCCTGGGGCCACAGGATCTGCGGCTTGCCTTCACCATTGACACCGGAGAAGGTGTCGGCCTGATGCCAGTCAGTGCCCTCGTCACCCGGGTACTTCGGGAACAGTTCGGTTCGCCAGCACAGCGTGTCTGGGCCCAGAATGCTCGAGACCCGGTCCACGATTTCTGGCCGGGTGATGTGCTCGGACAGGAAGTCGACATCGAGGTGGCGGTCATAGCTGGCCAGGTTGGTCACACCGGCCGCCGTCCCGGGCTGATGATAAATCGCGGTCTTGGTGTTCACCAGCTTCGGCGTAAGCGCGCGGTGGTTGGCCTGCATTTCGTCGGGGTCGTATAAGTCGAAGGGTCCGGCGACGCCGTCTTTGTAGAACTGCTCGAGCTCGCTCGCGCTCAACGCAAAAGTGGCGCGCTGTCCGATGGTCAATGGAACCAACCTTTCCTGGGATCCTGCCGTATACAGCGAAATTCGGGTGAAAGTAAGTAAGGTGGATGGGCACGGCAGCAGGGAAGCGGGGGGACTTAAACTGCGGCGGCGGTGCCTACGTTGTCCAATTTTAAGGTGTTCGAGCACATGGCGATTCCCTGCCAAAACACCAACAGGGCAAGCGGGTGGGCAGCGCATGTTGTCGCGAACTTTCGTCGCGCTGGCGGAACAGACCGCAGCGTGTCTTTTTGCCGGTGTACGAGATCCCAACGCGCGGTGAGGCCGATGTTAGAGTCGCGCCAACCACATTCGCCATATCGGATTACAGGCAGCGCTGCAGTGAGGTGACAAAGCCACATGAGTGTTTCTCGACTGCACCATCTCCGCGGGATCGGCGTCAACGATGTTGGTGACCGAGCCGACGCAGCCAACGACCCGTCAATTCTGCGACTGGAAAACCTCGACACCGATGTCCCGCCACCCGCGATCGCGATTGAATTTACCCATCGCGCAGTCGAAGACGACGCCGCCAACAGCTACCTGCCGTTGGAAGGACATCACGAGTTACGGCACGCCGCCGCTACACACGTGTCTCGTCTTAGCGGAACACCTTACGACCCGATCCATGAGTGTGTCAGCGTCGCCGGCGGCCTCAACGGCGTCTTGAACACACTCCTTGCCGTCCTCGAGCCCGGCCAAGAGATCGTCATCACCGATCCGGCCTACGGAGGCTTGATCAACCGCATCCGGCTCGCCGGCGGCGTCCCACGCCACGTCCCTGCCCACCCCACCCCCAACGGTTGGCAGACCGATCCCGCCGAGCTGGCTGCCGCGATCGGACCACAAACCGCCGCCGTACTGCTCATGGGCCCCGCAATGCCCACCGGCGTGCTCATAGGTACCGAACATCTCGACGCGATCGCCGAGCCCGTCAACCGACACGGGATCTGGGTCATCTACGACGCCGCGATGGAGCGCATCCGCTTCGATGGTCAGCAGCCACTGCACCCCGCCAGCCACTCCGGCTTAGCCGATCACACCATCACGATCGGTTCCGCGTCAAAGGAATTACGGATGATCGGATGGCGCGTTGGCTGGGTTGTCGGCCCCCGGGCGATCATGGCTGACATCGCGGTAGTCGGAATCGCCAATGTCGTCTGCCAGGTCGGGATCGCCCAGCAAGCCGTGGCGGCCGCCCTGGCCGCCCCCGACGCCGACGCCGAGGTCGCCGCCGCAACCAACACCTGGCGCCAACGCTGCGAACTCATCATCGACCAGCTATCGACCTACCCAGTTGTCCGTCCGCACGGCGGCTGGTCGCTGCTCATCGACACCGCCGAGCTGGGCCTAACCCCCGAGCAGGCATCATCGCGGCTCTTCGACAAGGGCCGCGTCGCGGCAACACCCATGACCGGATGGGGCCCCAGCGGCGATCGGTACTTGCGCCTGGTCTTCGCCAACGAACCCATCAAACGCCTGCAAGACCTACGCAGCCGCTTCGACGCTGCCCTGAGCTAGAGACGCACAGCGCCGCAACAGAGTTCGTCCCCGAGCCATTAGACACAGGGAATGTGTATAGGTGAAATACCAAGCCCGGCAACCGCAGCCGCGCAGACCGCACTTCCGCGGAGATGAGCACATAATCGTGCCGCGCTGAGGACAACAGGAGAGCACATGCCCATCGGGGACGCCCTGCAGGGACTTGTGACACTCACCGCCGTCGCGATCGGCTCACTGCTGGCCAAAAACGTATTCCGACGCTGCAACCAGCCAACCGTTTTAGGGCCCATCGTTTTCGGCCTCCTGATAGGCGCGATCGTGGCCTCCTGTAACTCGCCATCGGTTCGGATCGTCCTGCCGGGCACATCAAAATTCCTTATCGAATCCGCCGGCACCGCCGGACTGTTGCTGTTGATGTTCGCCGTAGGCATCGAACTACGAACCCACCATCAACCCATCGAGCAACGGCCGCGACAATGGCAGCTCGGCGCAGCCGCAGCGTTCCCCATCGCGCTGTGCGCCGCCGCGGCATGGCCCTTCGCCCACCAACTGACAGGGGCAAAAGGAAACACGTTCTCCGCGTGGGCGTTTGTCGGTGTCGCGCTCGGTGTCACCGCGGTCCCAGTGCTGGTGCTCGTCATCCAGGACCTCAAGATCACCCCGTCGTCTGTGGCGCGCGCGGCCATGCGCATCGCCGTCATCACCGATGGGTTGGCCTGGGCACTCGTGACCCTGCTGCTCATACTCACCGCAAAGCACGGCACCACCTCGGCGGCGGAGTTAGGTATCGGAGCATGTCTGCTGGCTATCGCAGTCCTTGTCTCCCCGCGAATCATCAACCGCTATCGAATGTTCGAGCAGAACAGCCCGCGCGCGATCACCATGTTCACATGCGCGCTCACCGGCGCCGCGTCAACCCAAATCCTCGGGTTACATCCGGCCGTCGGCGCGATCATCGCCGGCTACTTCTTTCCCGCGGCCCTAGCCAACGACGGCGCCAAGCATGTCCTACAGACGGTCATCGACCTACTCATCCCCGCCTTCTTTGTCGCTGCCGCGCTATCCATCCCGCTCCAAACACTGCCCGAGCAGTTGAGCTGGCATGGGCTGGTATGCCTGGTGAGCCTCACCGTCGCCGCATTCGCCTCCAAACTGCTGGCCGGCTACGCCTTCGGCAGAATCCGCGGCTACTCGAGAAGAGCATCATGCCAACTCGGCGTCTTATTGAACTGCCGCGGCGTCACCGAGATCGCCATCGCCTCAGTGGGTTACCAAGCCCACCTGATCGGCGCATACGCCTTCGCGACACTATGCGCACTGGCGATCCTCACCACGACGGTAACTGCACCGCCATTTCGCGCCTTCGCTCTCCGAGCGACGCCGCAGCGCCGGCAATCGAATGATCGAGCCCCCGTTTAGCGGGCAGGTTGGTAGGTTGTGGAGCGGCTTGCTGGGTGTAGGTAAGGCGGTCTTAATGTGCCAGTGCCCAGTGGGCCCGTGCTAGTCGTCGTGTTGGTCAGGCAGCTGGGCGGGGCGGGGCGGCCGAGTACGCCGGGGTCGTGTTCGTGACCGGCGGCCCATTCGTCGAGTTCTGGGGTTTCGGTGATGTGCCAGCGGGTGACGCGGCCTTCGCCGACGCCGCGGTGTTTGCCGATGGAGTCCAGGCCGGCCAGTAGGTCTGCGACGAGTTCGGGGTCACCGACGGCGCGCCAGGTGACGGTGGTGGTGGGGTGGGCGATGACGGGGACAGTGCGGGTTTGGTAGCGTCCGCGCCGGTCGGAGACGGCGCTGCGGGGAACGTTTGAGGTGAGGTCCTGGAGGCGTTGGTGGTCGGTATGTGAGGTGCGCCAGCGGATGTCGGGTTCGATCGTGTTGAGCGGGTGGGGGTGTAGGTCGGCGAAGGTGGCCATCCAATGCCAATCTGTGTTGTGGTGGGGATCCCCGCAGCGGGCCAGGGGCAGCTCCAGCATTTGGGGGTCGGCGTCAGGTTGGTAGGTGAGATAGTGACCCGCACCTCTGGCGGCCCACTTGCGTCGGTCCCAGAGGACCGAGGCGAGGAGGCCGTCCAGGGCGATCCCGTACGGGCGGGACAGCACGACGCCGTGTGGTGTGGTGGCGGTGATCTTCAGCGGGATCACTGTGTTACTCAGGTGATCTCGGATAGCGCGGCGATTACTTCAGCGCGGTGCGCCGTGAGTTCGGACCGCCAGTCCAAGGTCGCGTCGGGGAGCTTCCCACGTTCGACGAACTCGTCGCTGAAGCTGGCGGCGACGGAGCCGTGACCTGAGGCGATGCGACCACCGAGGTGTCCGCGGCTAATGAAGGTAATGAGAACGCTTCGCAGGAACGCGACTTGGTGGTCGGTGGCGTTGGCGAGGCGGACCCAGGTCTGCAGACGGGTGCCGGCGGGGAGGGTTTCGATGTTGAATCGCCCTAGCGGACTGGTGTTTTCGTCGTTATCGGTGCGGGGGGCGTGATCGGGTTGGGGGCGGTGGTCGGCCAGGTGTGTGAACGATTCCTCGGCGAAGGTGTACACGGCGGGCAAGGGGGTGGTTCTTGGTGGGCGAGGCAGGATGTGGGCCAGTTCGGCGACTTCGGGAAGAACTTTGCCGACGGTGAGCAGTCCGGACATGATGCGGTTGGAGGCGGCGCCGCCGAAGACGGCGATCTGCGGGAGCAGTGCCTTGAGGTGGCGTTCTTGTTCGTCGGTGAATGGGCGGGCGGATTTCGCGAGGCGGCCGCCGTTGGTGAGCAAATGTGCCGCGGGAACCGGTAATTCGGCGGCCTCGTAGTCCAGGACCGCCGCGGTGAGATCCTCTCCGATGCGGCGCAGGACGCCGCGGAAACTGCTGCCCGACACGATCGGAACATCCAGTAGCTCGCCGTCGGCGGTGATGATCTTTTCGGTGCGGAACATGGCGGCGCTGTCGGTACCAGGATCGCCATCGTCGCCGCCGCGGTGCACGATCGATGACAGGGCTACGATGTCGATGTCCCACCGAATGGTGTTCAGACTCATGCGCGTTGGGCTTCCCGGTCGGCGTCTACGGCCTCTTTGATGATGCGGACCCGTAATAGTAGGGCAGGCAGGCTGCGTTGGAACGCGCGCAGGACCGGTTGCGGCGGCTCGCGGAGAAGCTCGGCCAGTTCGCGCCGACGGTCCCGGTTGCGGGGGGCTTGGAGGCCGAGGTTTCTGAGCGCGGCTGAGGACCACCACTCGTCGAGTGTGACCGACCGGCGGGCGGCGCGAAACACGCGGCCGGGAAGGATCTCATCCCAATACCTTTTGCGGTGCTTTGGTTCGCGGACCCAGCTGTTCTCCCAGTCGATGCTGTAGTGCACCAGCAGCAGCAGCCGTTCGGCGGTGTCGGCGGCACGCCGGGTAGTGGCGTCGGCGCTGTCGTCGGCGGGTGCGGCCAACGATGGCAGGTCGGGGACCAGCGCCTGCCATGCCCGGGTCGGGGTGAGCTCGTTGGCGGCCATGGCGGTCAGCGTATCGGCTGGTCTGACCGCGCCGGGGTTGCCGCGGCGGCGGCGAGGAACTGGGTGGCGGTCCATAGCGGTGGGACGGTGCGCCAGGGTTGCAGCGCGGTCCACGCCGCCAACAGATGAGGCCAGCGTGCCCGAGGCTGGGCGGTCAGAAGGGGGAATGGTGGGGTCTGTCGGTGCAGCACCGAGTCGACCTGTTTGGCCAGTTGCCGCAGGGTGCGGGAGTTGCTTCGGACCCAGTCGGTGACGATGGGACGCAGCATGATCAGGTGCGCCAACCGTGTCGCCGCGTCCGCGCCCCAGGGGACGACGAGGCCGTCGGTGGCCAGGTGCCCCCATTGGGCGGTGGGCAGGATGTGGCGCTGATGCGACGCCGGCAGTAGCACCGCGTGGGTGTCGGGCAAAGCGCCGGCGGTGAGCACGCTGGCCAGCCCCGCGCGATCGGGGTATTCAGTGACCGTGGTTGTGCTGATCAGCATGGCCGGCACAGTGCGGGGTGGGCGGCTGTAGGCCCACGCGCAAGGGGTGCACAGCCAGTGCGAGCCAAACGGCCAGGCGTCGAACCCGGTGAACCTGTCGGAGACGATCCGGGAACTGGCGACCACAAGGCCATCTGTGCCGCAGCGCCCGCAGCGGCCTTTGGCCGGCGTGGGTGCCTCGACGGGGGGTTGGTCGGCGGCAACCCATGCCGCGGCGGCGGGATCGGACAACATTGCGCCGCCCAGAGTACGGGCGCGCGCCGACCGGGATCGTTTATTGTGGTGGTTACGAAACGCACACAGGGATTGGGTGAAGGTTTCACCTGAGGCGGCTTCGGGGCGGTTGATAGTAGCCGATCCCGGGGCCGCCTCCTCGTAAGCTCGGCGCGGCACAGATAACGGCCCTGCTCAGCTCATTAGACTGGCCAGGTGGGTGCCAAGACCGCCCGGCCGAACCGGGAACCGCTGGCGGTCGACGTCGAGGCCGGGGCGATCTCGTCTCGCGATGAAAAGGCTGCCCGCGAGGTCATCGAGTCATCGATGAGCGATCGCGACTTCCTGCGATTGGCCAACCGGATCATCGACGAGGCCCGCGACACCGACACCTCTGCGACCCGCGCGGCCCGTGATCGCGACCGGGCAACCCCCCGCGATGTCAGCCACGTCGAGTCAGCGCGGCTTCGTACCGGGCTGCCGGCGCCTGAGGAATTCCGGTCGACACTGAGTGCGCGGCAGCGAAAACTGCGCTCGGCCACCAAGAATCGAGTGCTCGCCGCTGCGCCGGCCACGCAGCGGCGAGCACTGCAGACCATGTTGGGCGACGAGGACCCTGGCCAGTGGCGACGCATCAACGCTGCATTGCACCGTGCCGCCGGCGATGTGCAGCAGCTCGACGACGCCGATCGCACCACGGTCCAGCGCCTGGACCGCATGATCCACTCCTATGAGGACATCAACGAGCGCAGCCACCGGGTGTATGTCGCGGTCGCTTTGCCCGACACACATCCGGACGTGAGCCGGTATGAGGATCTGCCGCGCAATCTGGCGCCGGGGTCGACGGTGTCGTTCGACCAGTTCACCGTGACCCGGCACAACCTGCACGAAACACCCGGACACGACAGCCATCGACACCTGGTGTTCGAGCTGGCCACCGCCCGCGGTATGTATCTGGGGCGCTCAGACAGCGTGGAAGACACCACCCACCTGCTGCCCCGCGGCATGCGATGCACAGTGGTGTCTGCCGAATACGCGCCGTATGCAACCGATTCCGGTGGATTCGACGAACGGCTTGTCCTACAACTCGAGGAAGCGTGATGAGGCGATGACCGCTGAATTCGTGGTGCACCCGAACCGGTCGCAGATCGGGCCCAACGTGGCTGGCCGCAACGGGCATTTCCGGTCGGTGAGCCGGCCACGGCAGCCGGTGTCGGTGTGTTTGGCCCGGATCGAGTTGCCGTCCACGCTTGCCGAGCACGCCGACCCTGACGGGTCGCTGACCTTCGGCGGGCTGGACTGGCGCTTCGTGGTCGGAGCGGCCCGCACGTTCGCCCGTACCCATACCGAGCTCGACGAGCTGCCGCCACCATTTGGATTCAAACGCGACGGGCAGTGGTGGTGGTGGGATAACACCACCACCACCGAGTCGATCCTGGACGGTGCTGCGGCCGCCGGTTATGTCGAGGAATACCTTGAGCAGTTGTTCCCGGGAATGGCGATCACCTTGATCGACGACCGATGAGCACGCCGGCGGGGCTGGATATGGCGGCACTGCGGGCCGTCGCGGCCCGCCGGCGCGGGGCCGGGTCGTATCGGCACCTGCTGGAGCGCATCGCCGTCCACCTCGAGGAGCACGACGGATTCGTGTCTTGGAGCGGCGGTAAAGACTCCACGGTGGTCGTCGATCTCGCGCGTCAGGTTGACCCGAACATTCCAGTTGTGTTCTTCGACAGCGGTTTACAGTTCCCTGAGACGCTGGCCTACCTGGAGAGGCTGGCCGATGCCTGGCGGCTGAACTTTTCGGTGATCCCCGCCGAGCCCGATCTGCTGACTGTCATGGTCGCACTGGGTGGGTTTGACCATCACGCCCCAGACCGGCGGCTGGGTGTGGAGCTGGCTGAGCTGATGATCACCGGGCCCGCCGCCGAGGCGCACCACCGTCACGGCCGGGGCTCGCTCTGGGGTGTGCGGGCCCAGGAGTCTCACGGCCGGCTGATGCTGTACCGACAGCAGTTGGCCGCCGAAACCCGTGCCCAGCACCAGCATCGGCGCACAACCGTTCGCACGCAGACCGGTGGGGTGGTGCGCCGCGCCGACGGGACCGTCACCTACGGGCCGATCTGGGACTGGCAGCCCCGCCAGGTGTTCGAGTACCTGGCGGGCCGCGGGATTGAACCCAACCCCTTGTACGCCAAGTTCGCCGATCTCGGTATGCCGTCCCAGCAGATCCGTGTCGACTCCATCATCGACGCGTCTCAACTGTCCAATGGGCACGTGGCATGGCTGCAAAAAGGCTGGCCGCAGGTGTTCGACCAACTCGTGACTGTGCTGCCGCGGCTTCGGGAATGGACCTAACTGACCGCGCTCGGTGCTATCCTGATCAGTGGTAGGGCACGCCCATACGGCTGGCCTCTCGCTCCGGGAAGGAGGACAACGATCGATCATGAGTACCGTGCTGGCAGGTGTGCTGCCTGCTGCTGTCCGCGAGGGGGACGACATCGTCGAGCAGCCGTTCGTCGAGTATCTCTGGTCTGATCTGGTGGCGCGGCGAAACGCGTTGAGTCTGTGGCCTGAAGACATCGCGCCGCTGCTGGGGATCGATCTCGCCCGGTACAGGGAGATCGAAGAAGGCATCTTCGGCTATGTCAGTCTGCGTGTCATCAACGATGTGATCGCGATGGAATCGTTCGTTGCTGAGGAAGCCGAATGGCTGGTGTCAGGGGCTCCGACTGAGGGCACCGTCGTGCTACACGCTGTCGTCGACCAGGAGACGTTCACCGCCCGCTACCCGCAGGCACGCACTACAGGCGGCACGATCGCCTATCCGGTCTCGTTACAGTACGTCGCGGTCGGGCGAGCCGCGGCCGAGTTGAGCCGGCGGGGCCGCGATGTCGAGGTATATCGCGGTGAGCGGCACTTCGACCTGACTGCGGCCCGGCTCGCCGTCGGACTAGGCAAGACTGAGACGGCATATCTAGTGGGGCGCAACGTGAAGTCCTACTACGCGGACGAAAAAGGACGCAAGCCGCCGTCCACCCATTCGCTGGGTGATCTGCGCGCCCTCGATGATTTCATTGTCGAAACCGCTGGCACGCTCGAGGTCGGGGTCGACGACCGAGGCCTCGACGTGGTGTGGATTCTCAACAATCAGCAGGAATTCGAGAAAGCCTACCCGCAGGCCCGTGGCCGGCGGACTAACCAGCCCTACCCGATCAGGGCGCTGCGCATCGCAGCAGCCCGGCGCGCGCACACCATGGAAGTCGCCGGCCGGCCCACACGTATCGCCACACGCTCCGCCGCTCCCGCCTAGAACGCACCCCATCCTCTGCCCCGCACAGGGATGGGGTGTGCGATGTGTTGGGCGGGAGCGGAATTACGTGATGATGGTGTGGTGGTGATCATGATGATGTCGGTGGCGTTGGGTAGCGTCGGGTTTGTTGAGCGCAACCTGGGCGCGTGTCTGGTTGCAGGCCATCGATCGTCTTTGGGGAAGTGATGATGTCGGGACGTTTTGTTGCCGATGAGTGCCTGGATGGGCCGGTGGGTTGTGAGGGCGCGGTGTTTGAGTATGCGGCGCTGAGTGGTTCGGGGGTTGTGTTATCTACGTTGTGAGCGGCATTATGAACTCTATGTCGAGCGGCTGGCGCCGCGGATCGACGAGATTAATCGCCGGTATCCAGTGATGGCTCCGCCTGATTTCGATCCGCTTGCAGCCGGTGAATCCTGGGACGAGGACGGCTGGTAAACGCGGGACGGTTGCCCGCTGGCTAATGCCACCCATTGCACCACAGATTGTGGTCGGTGGGTGGTTTTGCGTTGTGGCGCAACTGTTTCCTGTCGCATTGGGCCGATGCAGGTTGGGGCGGTGGTGTCGGTGGGTGGCGGTAGTGTTCTCGGTGTAGGGCAAGCCGTTTGGCGGGCCTGATGAATCCCGGGAAGGGGACTGTGGTGGACAGAATTTCGGTAATGGGCCGCTTGGTGGCTGGTGTCGTTGCGGTTTTGGGGTTTGTTCCGGTCGAGTCGCTGGTTTTGGTGTTGATGCGCGGCGGCGCTGTGACCAGCGTGATGCGGGGGGATTTAGCGGATCCAGGCTGGGCGGTTCACGCCGAGCATGTCGCGGATCTGGTGCTCCGCAGCGGGTCTGATGGTGTGATAGCGGTCGTGGTGTCAGAGCAGGGGGCGATGTGCTCGGTACGGGTGGCGGAGTTCGAGTCTCTGGTGGGGGTGGTGTCGGCGGCACTGCGTCAGCGCGGTAGTCGGGTGCTGGATGCGGTGGTGGTGGACCGGATTGAGGCGGGTGGGTGCTGGCGCCGCCTGGATGACGTCCTTGTGTCGGGGGTGCTCGACGAGGATCCGGCGTCATCGGTGTTTGCTGTTGCCGCGGTGGTTGAGGGTCGTCGGATGTATGGCAGCCGTGAGGAATTGGTGGCGTTCGTGGATAGCGATTCCGAGCGGGTCGCGGCGCTGGCGCCGCTGGTGTCTGGCGCGGGCGGTGCCGGGGAACCGGTGGAGGTGTCAGTGCGTCGGGTGGTGGCGGCGGCGCGGCGGATGGCGGCGGGGACGGCGCCTGATGATGGTGAGCTGGCGGCTGTGGGCGCGACGCTGACCGATGTGCGGATACGTGATGCGTTGCTGGGGTTGGCTGTTGGCGAGGACGCGGCGGCAGCAGAGGCGTTGTGGGCGTTATTGGCGCGGGTGCTGCCTGATCCGTTTCGTGTCGAAGCGTTGGTGTTGCTGGCGGCGAGCGCGTATGCGCGCGGTGATGGTCCGCTGGCCGGCGTGTCGCTGGGGGCGGCGCTGTCCGCGGATCCGTGTCACCGGCTGGCGGGCCTACTCGATGTTGCTCTGACTGGCGGTGTGCGCCCGGAGGAGGTGCGGGTGGTGATCGCGAAGGCCGCGGCCGCGGTGACTGTGTAACCGGTTCCTCCTCCCGAGGTGCGGGTGGGGGTGTGGAATACCCCGCGCGCAACCCCCTCTACCTCAGTCTGCCTGCCCCGCACTGGGATGGGGTGGGATCTCAAAGCAGTTGGGGGCGAATGCGTGTCGTCGTCGTCGTCGTGATGTGTCCGTCGGTCGGTCGTGTCGGTGGGTGTCGGTAGTGTGCGTGGTGTAGGGCAAGCCGTTTGGCGGGCCCCGGAATCCCGGGAAGGGGAATTGTATGTCGATTTCGGGTCAGCGGGCAGGTGGCGGAGCGCAGGACAACAGGAGAGCGCCGCGGTTGGCGCGCGCTGCGATTGCGGCGGCGCGCACGGTTGCTGAGGTGGCCGGCCTCGTCGATGAGGACCAGCGCGCGATTCTAGAAGGGTTCGCGGGGTGGGGGCCGGTGGCGAAGCTGTTCGACCCGCAGCCGTTGGGAGTGTGGGCCGAGCTGGCCGATGAACTCGAGGCCGTCGCGGGTGAGGCGATGACATCGGCCGCGCGGGTGGTGGACACCTCGTTTTTCACCCCGGCTGACCTGGTTGGCCACATCTGGGATGTGCTAAGAGCAGCGGGCTTTTCGGGTGGGTCGGTGCTGGACCTGGGATGCGGGGCGGGCGCATTTGCTCGGCACGCGCCTGGCGATATTACGATTTCGTACACCGGCGTTGATGCTGATTGGTTGTCGGCGCAGATCGCGCGCGCGTTGCACCCGCGGGCCACGATTCTGACCGGCGAGTTGCAGAAAGTGTCGTTGCGGCACAAAAGGTTTGATGCGGCGGTGGGCAATGTGCCGTTTTCTGCGGCGCGGGTGTATGACGGCGCTACCGGGTTTTACGGGTCGCTGCACGACTACTTCTTGGCGCGCGCGGTGGCCGCGGTGCGGCCTGGCGGCTACGTGGTCGCGGTGACGTCGCGGCACCTACTCGATTCGGCGCGCGGCGTGCCGACGACGATCCGCGAGCATGCGGATCTGATTGCGGCGGTTCGGCTGCCATCGGGGTACTTCGCGGAGGCCGGCACTGAGGTGGTCGCTGATGTCGTCGTGCTACGTGTCCGAGACAGCGATGGTGACCGCCAGGGTTGGGCGCCCGATGATGAGGCGTCGCGGGTGACGCTGACCGAGACAGTAGGCGGCCGGTATTGCCGTGAGCCGGTCAGCGGCTGGTGGGCGGCGCACCCGGAGTTGGTGGCCGGGGTGATGCGGTTGACCGGTTTTGATCGCGTCCCGTTGGCGGTCGACGCTGAGGATCAGGCCGCCGCGGTGGCGGCCGCGTTCGCCGCCGTGCCGCCGCTGCTGGTCGGTGGCTACCCAGTCGGTGGCGGGCCGGCCGTTGGGGTAGCCGGTATCGGGCTCACCGACGAGCAGGGCCGCGTGGAGGGGTCATTGCATGTCGTCGACGGTCAGGTGGTCCGCGTCGTGGACGGCGCGCTGTCTGTGGTGGCGCGCCCGAGCTCGGAGTTGCGGGCACTGATCGGGTTGCGTGATGCGGCGGTGGCATTGCTGGACGCCGAATCCGACTGGGATCGGCCTGATGGTGAGGTCGAGCCGCTGCGGTTGGCATGCCGGCAGGCCTACACGGCGTACGTGGCGCGTTTCGGGGCGCTGAACCGCGGTGTGGTCACCGAGGGTAAGCCTGACCCCGAGACGGGGCTGCCGCGGCTGGGCTGGCGCACACCGAGTCTGGGCGGCTTCCGTCAAGACCCCGATTGCCCGGTGGTGCTGGCGTTGGAGATGTTCGACCAGCAGACGGGGCAGGCCGAGGCGGCGCCGATCCTGATGCGGCGGGTCAACAAGCGGCCTGCCCCGGCTACCACCGCAGACACCGCGGCGCAAGCATTGTCGATTTGCTTGGGTGAGGGCCGGGGCCTGGACTTGAGCCGCATCGCGGGCCTGGTCGGGTTGGACGGACCTGAGCAGGCATTCGCCGCCCTCGGTGAGCTGGCCTTCCGCGATCCGGTCGACGGGCGGGCCGTCACCGCGCGGGACTATCTGTGCGGGGACGTACGGGCCAAGCTGCGCGAGGCGCTGGCCGCCGCGGCGGTTGACCGCCGCTATGAGCGCAACGTGGCGGCATTGGAAGCCGTTCAGCCGCCGTGGCTGGGTCGCAACGAGATCCGCATCGAATTGGGATCACCTTTCGTGACCGCCGGCGATGTCGCGGACTTTTGCGCCGAGGTGTTCGGGGTGCGGGCCCGGGTGGATCACATTGCGCCGCTGGCGGCCTGGGAGGTCACCGGATCTCGGGCCCAGCTGTCGCCGCAGGCGCGGATCGCGTATTGCACGACGCGGATGGATGCGTTCACGCTGTTGGCGGCCGGGCTCAATGGTGCCGCGCCGGTGGTGTGGGACGAGGTCTATGACGAGGTGACACGCACGCGGCGCAAGGTCCGTAACCCAGATGCCACCGAGGCCGCCGAACAGACGCTCGCCGCGATCGCCGAGCGGTTCTCCCTGTGGATCTGGGAGTGCGGCGAGCGGGAGCGGCGCATCGTCGATCGCTACAACCACACGATGAACGCGCACGTGCTGCGCAGCCATGACGGGTCTCACTTGATGTTTCCCGGGCTGGCCGAGGGGATCGAATTGTGGCCCTGGCAACGTGACTTTGTGGACCGGGCGGTGTCGACGCCGGCCGTGTTCTGCGCCCACGAGGTCGGGCTGGGTAAGACTTACACCGCAATCACTTTGGCAATGACGTTGCGTCAATTCGGCCTGGCTAACCGGCCCGCGTTCGTTGTTCCGCTGCATCTGCTCGAGCAAACGACACGCCAGGCCTATCAATCGTGGCCGTCAGGCCGGTTTTTGACCGTGACTCGTGCGGATCTGCACGGTGATGCCCGACGGCGGTTTCTCGCGCGTTGCGCTACTGGTGACTGGGATCTGGTGATCATGACCCACGAAACGTTTTCGTCGCTTCCGGTGCCCGCCGGGGTCGAAGAGGCCTGGCTGTCAGACCAGCTCGGGGATCTGGAGAACTACACCCGCGCCCAGGGGCATGCAGGCAAACGGATCGCTGCCGCGGTGCGGTCGCTGCAGGGGCGGATCGCGCGGTTACGGTCGAGGTTCAACGACCCCCAGGCGATCACCCTGGGCACGCTTGGCGTGGATTATCTGATCGTCGATGAGGCTGACAAGTTTCGTCGTCTCGAAATACACAGCCGTGCTGAGGGGTTCAGCCTTGGGGCGTCCAAGCGGGCAATGGACCTGTTTTTGAAGATCTCGTTGTTGCGTCGAGCCAACCCGACCCGGCCGCATGTGTGCTTGCTGACCGGAACCCCGTTCACGAACACGCTCGCTGAAAGTTATGTGTGGCAACGCATGCTGACGCCAGATCGGTTGGCAGAGACCGGGCTAACCCACTTTGACTCGTGGGCCGCGCAATTCGTCCGCTACGAGGTTTTGATCGAGACCAGCCCCGACGGTGCGGGCTTCCGGTCTCGGCGGCGGCCGTCGGTGATCCACAACGTTCCCGAAATGCGGTGCATGCTTTCTGAGTTCATGTCGATGGTGCGTGCCGATAGTGTCGGGTTAGCGCGCCCGGCGGTGCGCCGGCATACCGAGGTGAGCGAGCCCAGCGCGGCCCAGCGCGCATTCATGGATTCTTTGGTGCGCCGCGCCGATGACCTGCGGGCGCGCCGGGTACGTGCCGACGCGGACAACATGCTGTTGATTTGCGGAGACGGCCGCAAGGTTGCGCTGGACCCGAATCTGGTCGGGATCAGGGAGGAGGCACCGAAGCTGGCGGGGGTGGCTCGCCGCGTCGCCGAGGTGTATCACCGCACCAAGGACCTCGAATATGACGGGTCGCCGTTACCGGGTGCGTTTCAGCTCGTGCTGTGCGATCTGGGCACACCGAAAGCAGGTGGCGCGCACAGCTACGGCCGGATCCGGGCCGGGTTGATCGCGGCCGGCGTGCCGGCCACCAAGATCCGGTTCGCACACGAAGCGACCACCACCCGGGCGCGTGAGGCGCTGTTCGCCGGGTGCCGCGACGGCAGGATCGCTGTGCTGATCGGCTCGACAGCCAAGGTCGGGATAGGGGTCAACGTGCAGGACCGGCTGAACTCGATCCACAGAGTGGACCCACCATGGACGCCGGCGGCCTGGGAACAAGGCAACGGCCGGGGTATACGAAACGGTAACCAACACAGTGTCATTGACATTTACTCGTATGTGGCTCGGGCAACCTTCGACGCATTCATGTTCGGCACGGTCGAGCGTAAATCCCGCGGATTCGAGCAGCTGTACCGCGTCGATGGACAAGCCCGCGAAATCGAGGACGTCAGCGGTGACGGGACGCTGAGTTTCGGTGAGCTCAAAGCCGCCGCAGCGGGCAACGACCTGCTGCTGCGCCAGCACGAGCTGGCCACACGGGTGCGGGCCTTGCGGCTGGCGCACATTACGGTGCAACAAAACGTGCGTACCCTGCTGGGGCAAGCGGACAACGCCGCCGCAGCCGCAGAAGCAGCCTCGGTGCGGGCGCGGCGACTCGCAGAATTCGCCGAACATGCAGCGGGCATGGACGACATCGATACGACGAGGGTGGGGGCGGCCGCGTGCCCACCCCGTGACGCAGGCCGCTACTGCGGCCCGCAACGAACCGGGTGGAGTGACCATCGGGTGTCGATCCGCGTCGCCACCACCGATGCCGACCCGGAGTTGGTGGTGGCGTTCGACTACCGCACGCTATGGTCGCACCCCATTCCCGGCAAGGTCCGCCGGCGCGGACCCGAGGCGGTCGCCGCGTGGGCACAGACAATCGTGGCCACCTGGATCGCCGGCGTGGATGACGAGATCACGGCCACCCGTCAACGGGCAGCTGAATCGACCCTTCGCGCCGAGCACGCTCGAGACACCGCCGCGGCCGTCGATGCCGGCGAGCCCGCCGAACTCGTCGCCGCCCGCGCCGAGCTCGAGGCCGTCAACCGTGCGATCGCCGACTCGCTCTCGGATGAAGGGCCACCAGCCGCGGCATGACGCGGTGATATCGGCGGTGGCCCCCACGGCCTGATGGTGTGGGGCCACCGTCGGCATGATGGGAGCGCCTCGCGGGCCGTGTGATGCCAGGCTCATTGGCGACTCAGCGCCCGAGTCCGTCTCGATTCCCTTGCACCCCATCCCCCTGCCCCGCACAGGGATGGGGTGCAAGGAATTCCGGTAAATCCGTTGTGGCGGTGCGGGTTTAACGGCTGCGTTTGTCGGTGGTTGTCGGTAAAATAGTGGGTGTAGGGCAAGCCATTCCGGCGGGCCTCATCAATCCCGGGAAGGGGCGTAATTTCTGATGCCGTCAACGCTTTATTGCGACAATTGTTGCTGCGAGATTGACCGCGATATCGACTATTTCTGTGATTCGTGCAGTGAATGGCGTTGCGACGCCTGCTCTCCCTGTTCGTGCGATGACGACGATGACGACTGCGACCACGACTCGCGGGTTCATTCCTACGAGTACCGTCCTCTGAATTTTCGTCCGAAGGGCAATTATCCGGCTGAAGCGCTGTTGGGCGTCGAGCTGGAAGTGTGCGGTGGGCATGGGGTTATCGCTGATGTCGTGCACGGTGTCGATTCGTGCGAGGACCACCTGTACATGAAGCGGGATGGGTCGATCTGCGGGGTGGAGATTGTCACCCATCCCATGACATTGGCGTGGGCACGTCAGTACCCGTTTGCCCGGCTGCTGGGCAACCTGCGTGCTGTGGGGTGCTCGGTGGACGACGATTACGGGCTGCATATCCATGTGTCGCGCAACGCATTCCGGCGCGACGGCAAGCAGTCAGCGGCGCATCAGATGACGTGGCTGCTGTTCATGTACCGCAACGTGACGGAGCTGGAGGAGTTGGCTCGCCGCAGCTCGGATCAATGGGCGTCGTTTCGCAAACCTGTTCCGGGTGAACTGGCCCGCAAAGCGAAATCCATTGGTGACGACAACCGCTATGTTGCGGTGAATTGCAACAACGACAAGACGTTTGAGTTGCGGTTTTTCAAATCGACGCTCGATGAGCGGGAGTTCTATGCGGCGATGGAGTTCGCCGACGCCAGTGTGCGCTACACGCGCTTCATTGCATTGCAGGACGTGTTGCGCGGCAAGGCGCTTACCTGGCGGCACTTCAGCGGATGGGTGAAGCGCCACAACTATCGGTACCTGTGGGCCGAAATCAGCGGACAGCCGTTGTCGGCACCGGTTTTGCGGGGAGTGGCCCAATGTGCATAGTCAGCTATTTGCCGGCGGGTGTCCCTGTGGACGTTGACGGTCTTTTCAACGGTGGCTTGCATAACCCGCACGGGCACGGCTGGGCGATCGTCACTGACGGAACCTTGATGGTGGGCAAGTCGTTGGACCTGGCCGACGCGCTGGATGAGTTCTGTGAGGTCCGTGAGCGTTACCCGGCGGGTCCCGCGCTGTTTCATAGCCGGTGGGCGACACACGGCAGTATCGGGGTGGACAACGTTCACCCGTTCCTGGTGGGTGGTTCTGCGGCGACGGTGCTGGCGCATAACGGCATCCTGCCCAAGGCGGCACACCCCGAGGCCGGGGATGACCGCTCGGATACTCGCAAGTTCGCCGACGAGATTTTGCCGCGACAGTTCCGCCGCCTCGATCGGCGCGGTGTGCAGCATGCCTTGTCGCAATGGTGCGGTATGGGCAACAAGCTGGTGATCCTTACGGTGGCCGCGCGGTATCAACGCAACGCCTACATCGTCAATGAGGCCGCCGGCTGCTGGGATCACCGGACGGGCATCTGGCACAGCAACACCGACTATGAGGCGTACCCGAGTTGGTGTGACGGCTCGCAGGCGCCGGCAGGCGTTTCGTTGTTCGCCGAGGATTACTGCGCGTTGCGTGGTTACGGCCTGATCGACGCCAACGGGTACTGCGACGAGTGCCGGTCGTGTCAGGACTGCATGGAACACGTCCGTAACTGCCTGTGCTGGAACCACCGGTACATGGCGGTCTGATGCTAGGGCGGCGCTGCCGGGCCGGGTTGTGGGCTCGGCAGCGCCGGCCGGCGGGACCAGCCGGCCTTACCCCCCGCACCCCTGCCCCGCACTGGGATGGGGTGGGGGGCAGGGGTAGGGCATTGGGGCGGTGTGGGTTTGGGCGCAGCGATTGTCGGTGGTGTTCGGTAGAATTGGTGGTGTAGGGCAAGCCGGATGGCGGGCCTCAGAAATCCCGGGAAGGGGAGTTGTGATGCGTATTGCCGAGACGACTTCGACGCTGGTGAGTAGCGCCGCGAAGTTACCCACGATGACGAGTCGGGTGGACCCGCAGGGCGCGCGCCGGATGATGGAGATGTTGGTCAATCTTTACGCCGACCGGCGGTTGGCGGTGGTGCGTGAGTATGTCTCCAATGCGGTTGATGCTAGCCGCGTGGCGGGGAGCGCTGAGCCGGTGGCCGTGACGTCTCCGACGCTGGTTGAACCGAATTTCATCGTGACCGATCAGGGCACCGGCATGTCGATGGGTGAAGTGGAGGCGACGTTTTTGGCGTTTGCCGCGTCGAGCAAGCGGGACAGCAACGAGCTGGTCGGCGGGCTGGGTGTCGGCGCGAAGTCGGCGTGGACCCTGGCGGAATCGTTTCTGGTGGACACGGTTAAGGGTGGGCGGCGCACAACTGTGAGGGCGGCCCGTAATTTGGAGCATCAGGTACTGGTGTCTGATGAGCCGAGCGAATTACCGGACGGGACAACGATTGTCATCCCTGTTGAAGTTGCCGGGCATGTCGAGGCATGGCGGCGGGTGGTGCTCGAGGTCGCCAGCGCCCACGACGACGGCGCGGTGATGGTGGACGGTGCGCCGGTGGACAGCCTTGCCGCAGGGGCGTCGTGGATCGGTCCGGTGTCGTGCCGTCGCCTTGAGCGAGGCGACCGCAGCGCGGTCGTGGTGCGCAGCGGAGGCACGTTGTTTTCGTCGGTGCCGGAGATCACCCGGCGAGTGTTGGACGGCAGCGGCGGGTTGTCGGGATGCGTGATCGAGTTGCCTATCGGGTCGTTTGACCACACTCCGAGCCGGGAGTCGGTGATTGCCACAGACCGCACCCTGGCTGCCGTGGATAGGGCGCTGGAACAGTACCGGGTGGCGTATGACGCGCTGGCGCGGCGGGTGTCGGACCTGGCGGTCACCGATGTCTGCGCTGCGGTGGCGCTGCGTACCGACACGCTGGGCAGCGTGGGCAGTGCGGCGATGTTGCCGGTCCCGTTTCAGATCGGGGTGCCTGCTGGGGTCGGATGCTGGCTCATGCGCCACCGCAGCGGACGTTCACGCTGGGAGCGCGTTGAGCACCACCGTGACGACATCTTCGAGGCGGTGACCGCTCGCGCTGAGATGAGCCGAACCCTGGTGGTGACGGGTGTGCCAGCGGGGCGGGTGCTATCGCGGTTTGCCACGTTTCTGGCCGCTCATCATCCCACGGTGCGGCGGGTGATCGCCGTGCCACAAGGCCGCACGAGGTTGGCGCTGACCGTGTTTCAGGGCGGGACCACTGTGACCGAACAAGTGTGGGAGGTCGGTGTTAACACTGACGGGATCGCTGCGCATTACACCTTTGAGCAGTGGAGCGCGGCGATTGCGGCCAGGCGCGCCACCCGTGGGCCAGTCACAGGCTATGCGTGTGTGGTCATCGACCGTGATGGCGGACCGGGCCGGGATGCCGTCTTGAGCGGTGCGGAGATTGCCGCGTTGGGCCTGCCGGTCGTTTACGTGGCCGAAGCACGCCCGTACCGGGCGCACAGTGGTCTCAAAGCGTCGGTGACGGTGTATCTGGGGACGCGCAAAAGCGGCCCCCTCATTGCCGCCGTTCCGCACGCGATGTCTCGTGGTGAGTGGATCGAACAGCGCTTCGCTGCCGACACTGCCGGTTGGTCACCGACCGAGCTGCTTGCTGCGGCCTACACCCACCCGCAATGGAGGGCACACCAACCCGAATTCGACATCGCCGTGGCGGCGCTGGCCGCCAGCACTGACGAGCACCCACAACGCGCGCTGCTGGGACGGATCGCGGCGCTGGTGGCGGCTGCCGGGAAAGTCACGAAGGCCCAGACCGCGACGGTTGAGGCGCTGAGCGGCTGCGCGGCGGCGCGGGCGCAGTTCGACACGATCAGCAAGCTGCGTACCGACCTGCGGCGGGCCTATCCGCTGTTGGCGCATTTGCGTGGTTGGGACAACGCCGACACCCACGCGCATTACGTCGCCTACGTGGCCCACACGCCGCCACAGACTGCCGTTAAGGCCGCCTGAGCCTTCCAGTCGATAGTTCAAACCGAAACTACGAGAACAGGATTCAACGCATCATGCACGCACTCATTGATCAGCAATCGATCATCGTCGTCGAAGGGCCAGCTAGTGTGCTCATCGCGGCCGCCGATCCCACCTACGAGCCGGTACGCCGCTACCTGGTGGACGAACAAGGGGCCGATTTCGCTGCCGTCCGTGACCTGGTAGCAACGTTCCGCACGATAGTGAAAGCCGCTGCCGCCGAGGCTGTCTCGGTGGTGGACGGCCACGCCAGTGCAAGCGTGAACGGGCACGAGCCATATCGGATCTTGCATGGTGATCCGGTAGAGGAGGTGGTGCTAGCGGCGGCTATCCGGCTCACCAGTAGCACCGCAGACCTCGCGCCGCTGGGGGCGTTTCTGCGGCGTCTGGAACGCAACCCGTCGCCAGCATCGCGGTCACAGCTGTTCGGCTGGCTCAAGGCCGGTGGATTCACACTGACCACCGACGGATACATCGTCGGCTACAAGTCGGTGCGCGCGGACGGACGTTCGGCGCACGCGGGCAACGAGCCGGTCACCGTGAAAGCTCAGGATGGGACGGTGCAGACAGTAACCGGGAATGTGCCCTACCCGGTCGGGGCTACCGTGTCGATGGACCGCGATCTGGTTGACGACGACCGGAACTCGGCGTGCTCGGTTGGCCTGCACGTGGGCACCTTCGGCTACGCGGAGAGCTTCTCCGAACAGATGCTGGTGGTTCTGGTCGATCCGGCTGACGTGGTGTCGGTGCCCACCGACTCACACGCGCAGAAGATGCGAGTGTGCCGCCTCTATGTGGCTGCCCGCCACGACGGCGACCAGATCGCCGACGCGGTGATCGATCACATTCGCACCGTGCCGGACTTCGACTCCAGCCAGTGCTACGACAATCGCCCAGAAAACGCATCTCGCCCCGTTTTCGGGGTGGCCGAGGCGTGGGACAATCTCAACGACCTGGACGATGAGGACGACGACGGTCTGGCAGACGCGAACGAATAGTGAGCGGTGTTGGCCCGCAGGCAGATTCGAGGCTTGCGGGCCACCAGCACACGGTCACCGCCACCCTGCCCCTGTGGCTAAGCCGGGCACCTGCCCTGCACTGAGATCGGGTGGCGGTCTTTGGGGGCCGTAGTGAACTGCTGCTGCTGCTGCTCGGCTGCTCCAGTTGGTTGTCGGTGAGGGCCGGTAGTGTGCGTGGTGTAGGGCAAGCCGTTCCGGCGGGCCTGAAGATCCCGGGAAGGGGAAAGTACTGTGACTGTTGCGGATTCACCCGCGGTATTGCGGGTGGGCATGGATGGCGTTGTCACACGGGTGCCGTTTGTGGTCGAAGACCGGGGCGGCGCGGGCGCGTTGTTTCGGGAGCAGATCGGCTGTCGCCTGTTTGATGTGATCGCCCTCGACGACCGTACGGATATGTGGGTTGACGATGAGGCGATCGCGTGTGTGGATTTCGACGATCGAGAGGCGTTGGCAGAGGTGATCAACCCGGTTGCGACATGGATTGCCCATCGGTACGGGCGGCGGCAGCCGGTGTTCGGGGCGGTGGTGATGACGCGTCTGGTGGGTGAGAGTTCGGTTGCTCTTGATGATGATCAGCTGGCTTGGTTGGAGTTGCTGGCGGTGTTGGCCGCCGCGGTGCTCGGCGATGTGCTGGCTGAGCGTGTGGGCGGGGGCCGGTGATGATGCTGACGATCAAGGTGGAGAACGCCTACAGCGACGGCCACGAGTCCACTGTGATTGAAACGGTTGAGGTCCAGCCGTTCAATGATATTGAGGAACTGTGGGAGCAGATCCGAGAGCGCACCGGCGACGGTCGCGGCTCAGATCGGGATCTTGGCTACTGCTACACGATCACGATTCTGGCCTCCGCTGAGTATCTGGATCTGGTCGGCGCGAGTAATGAGTGGGTGGGCGCATGAATAGATGTGCTGTGAGTCCGGGAGCTTGGGCTGGTGGTGGTTGAGCGGTTTGTGGGTTTGGTGGTCGGCGCGGTTCGAGCGGGGTTGGGCCGGGTTGGCGGTGTGGG